>NZ_BAAAUG010000021.1:0-78680 GCF_039533825.1 Streptomyces rectiviolaceus | reverse complement strand
GTCAGGGACGGCGGCTGGCCGTCGGCCGGCGAGACCGCGGCCAAGTGCTGGAAGAGCAGCCCGAACAGCGGGCCGCTGGTGCCGCCCACTTCGTTGAGGAAGACGTCGGCCAGTGCGGCGGTCCCCTCGACGCCGGTCTCGTCCGCGCGGCGACCGGCGCGTCGCACGCCGCCGGCGAGGTTGTCGCCGAAGTCGCCGTCACCGACGAGCTGGTCCAGCTTGGTGAGGTTGTCGCGGACCTGGGTGACGATCAGCGCGTAGCGGTCGAGCACCGCACGGCTGCCCTGTCGGTCATCGGCGAGGGGCGGGGCGGCCACCGGCGCCGGAGAGGGCGCGCCGGAGTCCACGGCGATGACGTGCTTCGGGAAACTGAGCGGGGTGTCGGTGGGTGCGGCCCACAGGTCCGTCCAGCCTTCCTCGAGCCGCGTCAGGGTGAGCGAGAAGCCGGCCATGTCCAGGGCGGAGGTGTAGGTGCCGGGGACGACGAGGGCGGTCCGGACGCCGCGCTCGCCGAGTGCGTCCACCAGCAGAGTGCTGATGGAGTGCAGTTCCAGGCTGGTGGTGGCACCCAGGCCGTTGACGAGGGCGAGCAGCTCGTCGGGGCCGGGAGGAAGCGCGGCGAGGAGTTCGTCCGTCATCTGTCGTACGAGTGTGCCGACCGGCGGGCGGACCATGGTGCGGATGCCGCGTTCGCCGTGGATGCCGACGCCGTAGTCGAGGATTCCGGCGGGCAGGTCGAAGGCGGGTTCCCCGGTGGTCGGCGACGTCTGCGCGCGGGCGGCGACCGCGAGGCTGCGTGACCGGGACACGATCCGGGAGCCGAGAGCGGCGAGTTCCTCCAGTGTCGCGCCGCGGTCCGCGGCGGCGCCGAGCAGCTTCTCCACCACCACGGTGGCCGCGGTGCCGCGGCGGCCGGTCGCACTGTCCGCGATGTCGGTGGCGAGGTCGTCGTCGACCAGGACCGTCGCCACGGGGATGCCGTCGTGGCGCAGGCGTTCCACCGCGATCTGGAAGTTGATGACGTCGCCGGTGTAGTTCTTCACGATGAGCAGGACACCGTCCCGCTTGGCGGTCGCCAGGCTCGCCTCGTAGATCTGCCGGTTGTGCGGGGAGGCGAAGACCTGTCCCGGACACACCGCGTCAAGGCCGCCACGGCCGAGCAGGCCGGTGTGGAGCGGCTCGTGACCGGACCCGCCGCCCGACACGAGAGCCACACGCCGGCCGGGGTGGGGCGAGCGCGCGGTGAGGTAGAGCGGGGCGTCGTGCACCGCAATCGCGTCCGGGTGGGTCAGGGCGAGGCCTCGGGCTGCGGTCAGCACCGGGTCCGTCTCGGGCAGGAAGTAGGTCATCGGAAGAACCTCCAAGGGCGTGCGGGCAGGGCGCATGCGGAACACCCGGGCGACGTGGTGGCCGCCCGGCCCGGCGCCGCTGCGGCCCACACCATGACCGCCGACGACGGGCCACCACCGGAACCTTGTGGTTCCGGTACTGTGAGGTTCCGGTTCTGGTACGCCGACGTACTGTCCCCACCTGTGTGAATTCGACCGCTCTGACCAGCCCACTCGCCCTGGCCGCGGCCGGGCGCACCGCTGAATTTACTGGAGCTTTGCCTTATGGATGCCCGCCGTCAGGACCTCGGACGGATGCTTCGCGCCTGGCGCGCGGCCCGGCCGTTGGAGGCGGTTCCGACCCTGGTGCCGGGGCGTGGCCGACGCGCTCGCCTCACCCAGCTCGACATGGCCCTGCTCCTCGGCGTCTCCGAGCGCTGGTACCGCGCGCTGGAGAGCGGCGAGGACCGGCCCTACAGCCGGGAGTTCATCGCTGGTGTCGTGCGCATCCTGGGACTCGGTCCCGCCCAGGCAGCCGCGCTCTACCGGGGCACCGGCCACACCGAGCCGCAGGCGGGGCACGTGGACCCCGCACCCGAACTGCTCGAGCTGGTGCGTCGGCAGCGCTGCATCAGCTTTCTGTGCGATGAGGCCTGGGATGTCATCCACGCGAACGACATCGCCGCTCGCCACTGCCCCTGGCTCGTGCGCCCGCAGGCCAACGTCATGCTCTGGGCGTTCTCCGAGGAGGCCCGCTACCAACTGCGCGCATGGCAGAACAGTTGGGCCGAACCGCTGCTGGGACAGCTGCGGCTCTCCTGGCAGCACTGCGGAGAGAACACTCGCCTCGACGAGGTCGTGCACGCCATCCGCCGGGCACCGGAGGTGGAACGGCTCTGGCAGTCCCACGCGCCCGCGGGCCGCTTCCCGCTCGGCTCGGCACGACCGATGTACCTGCCGACGGTCTCACCGCGTCCGACGGAGGTCCGTGTCGCCGCCTGCGTACCCTGCGACGCTCCGACCCTGCGCTGGATCATGCTCACGCCCGCCGACAGCGCCATCACCTTCCCGTGAACCGCATGTCGTCCGGCGACGTGCGGCAAGCGTGCGTGCCGGGCGTCCCGGTCGGCCTAGATGTGCACCTGATCGTGGACGACTACGGCACCCACAAGGCCGAGCCGGTCCGCAAGTGGTTGCTGGCCCACCCCCGGCCGTACATATGGCACAAGACCGCCCTGTAGATCCTCGACCACCTCGCGTATTACTGCCGACATCGACATTGCCTTCGATCGTGTGGGTTCGCTATGCGGGATCCAGTGGTCCGAGCAGCCACACGCCGGTGGACGTCGGCTCCTCGTCGAAGTAGAACTCGCGGATCGCCTGAAGCATGTCGTCACGGCTGATCAGCCCGTCGGCGTCCTGGTCGAGGCGGCCGAAGACCTCGCGGGCGTCCGGTTCAGACAGCCCCATCAGGGCGCCGGACCAGCGAACCTGCTCATCCCGGGTGAGTTTCCCGTCGCCGTCCTCGTCCGCGATGTCCATCAGCGCATCGAGGAACGGCATGTACCCGGCGTCGAAGGAAGCGGGTGTGACCAGCAACCCGGCGGCGAACGCAGCCTGGTACTCGGCAAGGCTGATGCGTCCATCGGCATCGGCATCCGCAGCTCGGGACAGGTGCTGCCACAGGCCATCGCTCAACTCCCGCATGTGCTTGAGCGCGGGGGTGTCGGGCGCGAGGTGGAAGGCGTCGGCGAGGCGGTCGCAGGCGGACTCAAAGTCTGTGCGGTCGATGTAGCCGTCACGGTTGGTGTCGAAGGTGGCGAAGCGGCGGGCGAGCTTGCGCTGCAGGAACGGCGAGATGTCCATGCCTGCCACTCTCTCCGCGGAAGTGGCGCTTCAACAGGCGCCGACCGGCCCTATCTCGGTACGTCATCAGCGGTATGAGGTCGGATGTGCCTGTCCGGTTGGACGGTGCCGGTCGCGAGCATGGACCCCCCGAACCCGGCCCGTCACCCGCCCTTGACCACTGAGCCGAGCGAGCGACCATCACCGGCGGCCTCGTCAACGAATCCGTACACCACGTCCGTGGACGCAGCCGCGCCGGGGGCCGCTCAGGGTCAGAGACGCCACTGCGTTCCCGGGCAGCTCGGAGGTGTTGGGACGGGGAACGTGCGGGTTGCTACTTCTGCCCGGTCGTGGCCTGGCAGGTCAGGTCCTTGGCAGGGAACCTGCCCGTGGTCAGGTAGAACGTTGCGGTCTTGTCCGCGCAAGGATTGCCGTCGGGCGCGTAGAGGACGCCGTGACCCTCACCACCGGCGACGGTGAGCATCCGGGAGCCGCGCAGGGCCCGGTGCATGGCCCGGCCGGAGAAGAGGGGCGTCTGGGAGTCCCACTCGTTCTGCGTGATCAGCGCACCGGCTGTGTTGTCGATCCTGGTCTGCGGTTCGCTGCCCTGCTGCCAGAAGGCGCAGGGTGTGATGGCGGCCGCGAAGTCGCCGTACAGCGGATACCGGGCCTTGTCGCGGATCGCCTCGCCGGGCCGGGCGACCCGCCGAAAGTCGTGGTGATCACCACCTTCGAGAACGACGACTACGTCACCGCCGCACTCAACGCCGGGGCCAGCGGCTTCGTGCTCAAGCGGCTCCCCGTCCCCAAGATCGCGGAGGCGGTGCGGGTGGTCGCGGCGGGCGAGGCGATCCTCTTCCCGGCGGCCCTGCGCCAGATGGTCACCGCCCGCCCACTGGGATCCGCCGAGGCGCTGCCGCAGGCGGCGCTGACGGGCCGGGAGGAGGAGGTGCTGCGCCTGATGGCCACCGGCCGGTCCAACCCGGACATCGCGCAGTCGTGCAGGGTGAGCCTGGAGACGGTGAAGACGCACGTCGGGAACGTGCTGACCAAACTCGGCGCGCAGAACCGGACCCACGCGGTGGTGATCGCGTACGAAACCGGCCTGGTCGTGCCCGGAGTGACGGGCTGACGCAACATCAGGAGGCCTGACTCGGCCTGCCCGTGCCGCTGGACGGGCGTTCGGCCGATCAGGGGCGGTCGTGGAGAGTGACCTGGTAGCCGTCGGGGTCGGCGAAGGTGAATGTCCGGCCGAAGGGGCCGTCGATCGGTGCGGAGACGATGGTGTGACCGTCGGCGACGAGAGCATCGTGAATGGCCTGGACGTCTGTGGCGTGGAGCCAGATCGCGGCACCGATGCCGGGCTGAGCAACGGATGCGAGATCGGTGCCGGGAACGACGTCGCGGAGTGCGAACGCGATCGGCTTCGTCTCGAAGACGACGGCGTGCGGAGGTCCGGCCTGCGAGCGGACGAGGCCTAGGTACTGCTCGTAGAACGCCTGCGAAGCGTCGAGATCGCGTGCTTGGAGCGAGATGAAGTCGGGGCCGGTGGCGGGCATGATGATGCTCCTTCTCTTCGTGTCAGCTTTCTGACACAGGTCAATCTATGTCAGAATGCTGACATGAATCAAGAGGGTGTCGACCTGGAGAGGTCACTGGGCTACCTGCTGAAGGAGGCGTCGAGCGTCCTCCGCTCAGCCATGGAGGAGGTGCTGCGGCCGCTCGGGATGAGCGTGACGCACTACTCCTGCCTCGAACTGCTGGCTCAACGACCGGGCTTGTCGAACTCCGAGCTCGCGCGGGGCGCGTTCGTGACACGGCAGTCGATGAACGTGCTGCTCCAGAACCTTGAACGAGAGGGCTACGTGACCAGGCCCGCGGAGGCACCCGTCGGGAAGGTTCTTCCCACGCGGCTCACACCTCGCGGCCGACGGAGCCTCGAGAAGGCGACCGTAGCGGTCCGGTCCGTCGAGGTCAGAATGCTGGCCGGCATGACCGAGACCGAGCAGTCAGGCGCGTTCCGGATCCTGCAGAGCATGATCCATTCCCTGCGCGATGGCAACGCCGGTGCATAGCTCGCTCCCCGGCGCACGTCTCGTCGCGCCCGGACAGGAGTGGAAGGGACAGCACTCCGACAGCGGTCCGGGAGGTGCAGGTGCCGTACCCGGCCGTCGGCGCCACGCGGAATGTTCACGGGTTCGGGCAGCACCGGGCCTTCCTCGCGGGCCGAGTGTGGCGGGGTCTCAGCGCCAGTCGTCGATCACGTAGGCGTCGGGGTGGCTGTAGCCGGGTTCGTTGGGCCTGTGCATGGTCACGCCCTGCAACCAGGTGCGGAAACCGCGGTCGATCATGCGCCGGTAGGCATCCGGGCGGCCCAGGTTCATTCCGGCGTCCAGTTGCCCCAGGCCGCGCTCGGCGGCCAGCTGCTCGCACGCGGTGAGTAGTCGTTCGAACCGGTTGGCGGCCTCCGGGCCAGGGCGTACGGCGCCGAATTTGACGAAGCACACGTCCGCGCCGGCCTCCGACCCGGCTCCGCAGTGGCAGACGGCCAGGCCATCGAGCTCGGAGCTGGCGCCCTGGAGCAGGATGGTGTCACCGAGTCCCTGCGCGTACGTGGCCACGATCTCGCGTTCCAGGCTCAGGCCCTCGTACACGGCCCCGGTCAGTGCGCGACAGAGGCTCAGGGCGTCGGGCTGCTCGGCGGCGCGAAGCTGGCCGTACAGCACTCGGCCGGGGACCGCGGCACTGCCTGTGACCTGCTTCTTCATGATGGCTGTGAGGAATCGGGGCCAGAAACCGTACCGGCGGTAGAGCTCAAGGTGCTTCGGACTCTGCGAGAAGGTGAACAGACCCAGGTGTCGGTTCTCCCAGGTGTCGAAGCAGTCCATGACCGGCTCCATGAGGCGCCTGCCGATGCCCTGGTCCCACAGGTCCGGACGTACGGTCAGCGGGCCGAAGTACCCGACGCTGCCCCAGTTGACGGCGAAGTTCGATCCGGCGACTTCGCCCTCGACCGTCGCTGCGAAGGCCGCACGCGGATCGGCCGCCCAGCGAGTGCGGACGTAGTCGGCGGTCCCGAAGAACGTCTTCGGCTCGGGAGCCCCGAGGAACGTCCCGAAGGCGACCCTGAAGATCTCGTCGGCCCGATCCAGGTCCGCCTCACCCAGCGGGCGGACCGACACAGGGCCCGTGCCACTCTTGCGCTCCCCTGCCGTGGGGATCATGGCTCTCTCCTTCCCGACCCCCTGTTTCATCGCACCACGGGCGTGCGCCGCAGGCGAGGCGAAACACTTGTCGTGGTCGTAGGCGCGGTCGGCGAGCAGCGCATCGGGGCGGCGCCTCGGGCGGCCTCGTTCCACGCAGCAAGACGCCGCCAGCACGTCATCCCCGAGCCGGAGCCAGGCTCCTGGGGCAGGTATTCGGACCGGCGGGGGCAGCAACGGCTCGATGAGCAACCACAGTTCGTCCGAGACGATCCACGGACGCGATTGCCTTTTCCCACGGCACCATCAACGAGCGACCAAGCCGACAGTCACACGATCACAGCTTCTGTTAGGGCTTCTTAGCCCCAGGGGTCGAGGCCGAGGAGTTTGCGGGTGAGCGGCGTCATGGCGGCCAGCTGGGTGTCGTCGTAGCGGTCGTGTGGCAAAGGTACGTGGGCTCCGTGGGCGTGCGGCACCGGTACGTAGCGCATGAAGTGGGCGATCCGGGCTGTCGGCCGCCGGTTGTGGGAGGCGGCGTGCGGCATCAGGTGGTGCAGCAGCACGAACGACCCGGCCGCCCCGCTCACCTCGATGCTCTTCAGGTGCGCAATGTGTTGCCAGTTGCCGTACAGTTCGCGCCCGTTTACGCCTGCACTCCCTGCGGCACGGACTTCCTCCTCGACCAACCGGTGCCCTCGCGGCACGACATGGATACCCCCGCCCCCCGGCTCGACGTCGGTGAGGTAGTAGCAGCCCCCCAGCTGCAGCTCCTGCGCGGTGAACAGGAAGTCCGTGTCGGGCGGCACCGACGCATCCAGGTGCAGGCGCTGGCTGCGCACCTGGTCGGGATGGGCGTCGTTGCGCAGTGTGATGCCGATGGAGCCGTCGAAGGCGCGCAGACGGTATGTGTCGTGTAGCTGCGCCATCACCTGGTAGAGGGTCTCGTTACCCATCAGCGGGATGAGCCCGGGAACGTCGAACGTCTGGTCCTCGTGGAGCCGATGGGGTTTGATACGGCCGTCCGCAACCCGCCATTCCTGCGGGAAGGCCAGGTCGCGGGGTACGAGGTCGAGAATCACACTGCGGTAGTGATCAGTCTCCCCCGGGGTGAGGACGTTCTCGATGAGCAGATATCCGTCATGGCGGAACTGTGCAACCTGCTCGTCTGTCAATACATGCGGCAGGGCTTTGGATTTGGGCGCGGTCACGCTCGGAACCTCCCAGAGCAGCGGTATGTCCAGCTGGCGGGACTTGTGTTCACCATTCCGGCGGCCAAGCGACAAGCCGCCACATCGGCGTCAGGCCTGAACCTCCGGGTGAGCCGCCGCCGTTCTCCGCCGCCGCCATTGTTGCCCCCACCGCGGGTCCGCCCGCTGCGAAAACTGCGATCGCCGCAGTACGTGCCGGCGTCTTCTTGATCGTCATAGCACCTCCGTCATCACGTCCAGGTCCGGTACCGGCGATGCTGCTCGCCGCGGATCTGCTCGGCCTCGCATCGCTCTGCGTCCGAGATCCACCCGCGCGTGCGCGCGAGGTCTCTCTGGCCTGCAGTAATCCCGCCGGAGCATCCGCGTCCCGCATCGCACGTTGAGCGGCCGGGGCCGATGGGGCACAAGGCTGACCAGGAGTGGCGCGCCGCAGGGTACAACAAGATCGGCCCGGGATCGGCGCGGGTGGTGAATTCTGTCCGGATTCCAGTCGTTGTTTCCATCGGATGCGCAGCACCCGGGCAGATGAAGGCCGCTGAAGTCGACGGCGGCACACAACGAAGGAGCCTCGCCGATGAACAACCAGACAGATCAGCGGACGGTACTGCTCATGCTCGTCGGCTGCGGCTCGGTATACGCGGCCTTTGAGTACCCATCGTTCGGCGCGGCGCTCTTGGTCGGCATCGGTGCGGTGACGCTGCTGCACCTCCTGATGAAGGACCAGTGACTCGTGGCGCTCGCGCCTCTACTCAACCTTCCCTACGTTGTCCTGCGGGACTGGGCGAGCCCCTCGTATGGGTTCATCCACCCAGGGGTGTCGGGTGTGGCTTTCAGCCTTCTGCCGCTTCTGGCTTCCATCGATTGGCCGCCCGATGCCCCACGACGACTCGGCTGCCAATTGGGAATTGCGAGTGATCGCTCCGTAGGGATCCGTAGGGAATCGACAGCGAGGCCGTCCGTCGAGAGGCACACCGGCACCAGCCGTGTGGCGCTCGATCCGGGCGCGGCCAGAGGAAGAGGTCGTACGCGCCTTCGCCCAAGCCCGCGAGCACGCCGAACTCCTGCCCCCTGGCCCCGACCCCGCAGAAGGACGACGGCGACCCGGTACCGCACCGCAGTTGGACCAGCCGCGGCGCTGCGCGGCCGGGCCCGCTGCGGGGTGCTGGCCGCGGCTGTCCGTCAGCGGAGGGTGAGGAGGGTGGCGTCGTCGTAGTAGACGGAGCGTTTCCTGGCTTCGTCGGCGAGACCGGATACACCGAAGGTCAACTGGAGACGATCGGTGTCCTCGAAGCTCTCGCGCGAGGCGGCAAACCGGAGTTTGACCTTCTTCGTGCTGTCCGCAGGCACGGCGCCAACCGGGACGACCAGCGAGTCACCCTGATCGGCCTCCTGTCTGGGCACATCCGTCCAGGCCTTGCCGTCGTACCACTGAGCACGCACCTGCGACGTCATGCCCTCGCCGCCGGAGGCACACTCCTCGAAAGGGTCGTCGCTCTCCTCGCACGCGCTGAACTCGGGCTGGGCCCGGACCTGTGGGTAGAGGCTCTGCGACTGGTTGGTGACCGCGGCTTCAAACGGCGTCCAGCCACCGTCCTTGCGCAGCGTGGCGCCGCGTTGGGGAAGCACTGTGGCGGAGAGCGCCTGCAACTCGATACCCAGGTACTCGCGTCCGAGGAGGCGGCCATGATCCTTGAACGCCACCTCGACGGGCAGACGGTCGCCCTCGGCCTGGGGGCCGAACGGTGGGGTGATCCTGAACCGCGTCCGGCTCGGCCCGGACTGCAGCGGGAGGCGATACGAGCCGCTCGTCACCAGGTTCTTCTTGCCGCCGATCCGGCCTGCTCGAGGCGTGGAGAGCGTCAGCTTCTTCCAGTTGTCGTTCTCTTGTCGGTCGTCGCCGTACGCGGCCGAGGGCACCTGGTCCCTGTGCTTGCCCAGACCGATGCGCAGTTCGACTGTCACGTCTGGGCGAGCGCGTTGTTGGTTGGTGAAGCTCACGTCGAGGGTGTTCGGCTTGTTCTTCAGCCAGGAGCCGACCCGGTTCAAGTCGAGGCTGACCGGCGCGCGGGAGGCGCGAGCTTTGGGAGGTGACGAGGGGGCCTCGCTGCTGCACCCCGCTGTGATGACCAGGGCCGCGAGTGATCCCAGCAGACGTAGGTGCCTCACTGGTTCCTCCGCATCAGCTGCTGCCGCCCCCATGGTCAGACAGGAGTGTACGTCCGCTGCACTCGGCGCAGCGGCGGATGTCCGTCTCGACCTCTACACCCACCCGCTCGCGCAGGATTGGCGCGCGCAAGACGCACGAGATCAGCGAGAGCGCCACCTCGGTCTCACCCGAGCGGAAGAACTACAGCGCCGAGCTGAGCGGGCGAGCGAGCGGGCGGGCGAGCGGGCGAGCGGGCGAGCGGGCGAGCGACCCTGCCTCCGGCCGCGTAGATGTTGACGGGCTGAACGGCGCGATCAGCTTTGACACCGTGTACGCGGTCCGCCAGCACGAGGAACTGACCTGGAAGCACCTGCCGGGCAGGCAGGCCAAGTACCTCGAACAGCCGATGAATTCAGAGCGCGCGACATGATGCTCCAGCTAATGGCGGCCTCGCTGCGCCAGTGGATTCGAGGCCCTTGACGCTCAGCACCTATCTCGCTCTGTCGCCGCGGCGCGGATCACGATCCTCTTAGCGACATGCTGTGCACCAGGCGGGCGGCTACTGAACTCCACTGCGCCCGAAGAGAAGTGGGTTGCTACGTCAGTCAAACGCGCATCGAATTTCCAGACGACCAATTCGTAGCGTTGCCCTGGCTCTGTCTCGGCATTGCCCACCTGGACATTGCCCACGGTCCATCCTTGACTGTCCGGATCGTCCGGGATACGCCGAGCCAGGTAGTAGTTCGTGTTTCCCGATCCCCGGACCAGTAGCCACAGAGAGCTTCCAGACGGTGCCCGCCCCACCCCTTCCAAGGTACGTAGGCACAGCTGCACACGGCCTGCATCCCTGGGATATGTAATAGAGACACGCGATGACGCGTCGCCTGTCGATGGTGACCCTGGTTCTCCTATTCCTTCAATTCCAAAGAAGGCCACGACTGCGAGTGCTGCCGCAGAGAGGGACAACCCCAAGGTCTTGTTAATCGATTTCTTCCTCCACTTGGCTGCGCCCACACAGACGGCAACGAAGAGCACTACCGCGCCAACGACGATGAAGATCTTCCAGATCACAAGTTTCCCTTTCAGGGGGCAAGGCGTTGGTCTGCGCCCGCCCCACTGCGCAAGTTACTCAGGATGATCTTCAACTCCTGGTGGAGCAGCGCCACTTACGCATCCACTACTGCCGGTTGTGGTTCCCAGGTCGTCGCATTGCCGTAGACCGACCCTCAAGTTCTGGCCAACGCTCGGGTGGCCGCTGTCTGGAGGTCAGTCGTGGGCTACACCAATGCGCTCCTAGTGTCCCGAGTCGTTAATTCGGCGGCAGCTTGTAGGCTCGGTGGGTGCCGAGTACGAAGCTTGCTTCCTTGGAACTGACCGCCGAGGAGCGGCGGGTGCTGCGCGGATGGGTACGCCACCGCAAGACGGCACAGGCCTTGGCCGTGCGCTCACGGATCGTCCTGGCCTGCGCCCAGGGCGGGACCATCACCGCGGTGGCGACAGAATTGGGTGTCTCGCGGGACATGGTCTCCAAGTGGCGCCGCCGCTTTGCGGAACACCGGCTGGAGGGACTGGTGGACGAGCCGCGTCCGGGCCGGCCTCGTACGGTCGGCGGCGACCAGGTCGAGCAGGTGGTAGTCAAGACGCTGGAGTCGGCGCCGCCGAAGGGTGATACCCACTGGTCGACGCGGTCGATGGCGAAGGCGACCGGGATGTCGCAGACCACGGTTTCGCGGATCTGGCGGGCTTTCGGGCTCAAGCCGCACCAGATGGAGACCTGGAAGCTGTCGACCGACCCGCAGTTCATCGACAAAGTCCGCGACATCGTCGGGCTCTACCTCGAACCGCCCGAGCGGGCACTGGTGCTATGTGTGGACGAGAAGAGTCAGATGCAGGCCATCGACCGCACCGCGCCGATCCTGCCCGTGCCGGCCACCACCCCGGCGCGGATGAGCCACGGCTACGTGCGACATGGCACCACCAGCCTGTTTGCCGCGCTGGAACTGTCCAGCGGTGCGGTGATAGCCGAGCACCACCGACGCCACCGCCACCAGGAGTTCCTGAGGTTCCTCAAAACCATCGACAAGGCCGCCCGCAGGAGTTGGACCTGCACCTGGTCTGCGACAACTACGCCACCCACAAGACTCCGGCCGTGCACAAGTGGCTCCTGCGCCACCCACGCTTCCACCCGCACTTCACCCCGACCAGCGCGTCCTGGCTTAACCTCGTCGAGCGATGGTTCGCCGAGCTCACCAACCGTAAACTCCGCCGCTCCACACACCGCAGTGTCATAGCCCTAGAGAAGGACGTCCGCGCCTGGATCAAGGAATGGAATGCGGACCCGAAGCCCTTCGTGTGGACCAAGACCGCCGATGAGATCCTCGAAAGCCTCGCCACTTACTGCCGACGTATTAACGACTCAGGCCGGTGGCGGAGGACTGGCCGACGTTGGCATCTCGTCTTGCCCCTCTGACGGGTTGGTGGCGAGAACACAGACAACCGGTGGGGCCAAAGGGAGAGTTTCCAAGCGGGCTTGAGTGAAGCCTGCCTGGGTGAGCCGATCGTGAAGTTCCCGGCCGGCTCGGGCGGTGGTGTCAGCGGTGGCTCCGGCGCAGCGGGGTTGGCTGGCGAGCGCGATGTGTCCGCCCGGACGGAGCAGACCGCGCAGCTCGCCGAGCTGTTGCGTCGGGTTGGGCCAGAACCCAAGCGAGTTCACGGCGACGATGGTGTCAAGCGGCTTGTCGAAGCGCGGCAACCGATCCACCGAGGTGCGCAGCAGTGTGACCCGCTGGGTGCGGATGGCAGCCGCGTTGCGCTTGCGGGTTTGGCGAACCATGGCGTCAGAGTGGTCGATGCCGTAGACGTGTCCTTGGTTGGCGCGGCGGGCCAACTCGGCGATGGCCAGACCAGGGCCGAAGCCGACTTCGAGCACCTGATCGGTGGGCTGGACGTCGAGCAGGGACACCACCCACAGACTCCGCTGCAGGTTGGAGGCGCGGTGTGCCATGACCCATCCGACCAGCCGTCCGGGCACACCGTGCGGACGGCCAAACTGGCGCACGATTTTGGTGGTCACGCACTGCTTGAGCGAGGTCGATGTCATGGGCGCCAGCCAACCGCTTCAAGTACCCTTGAAGTCAACATGGTGGACAAGCAGCCTACAAAGCAGTTGACGATCGGTGAGCTGGCCAGGATCACTGGGGTCGCTACCTCGGCGTTGCGCTACTGGGAGGAACTGGGCCTGGTTCCCACCCCGGCCCGGGTTTCAGGCCAACGGCGGTACCCGGCTTCGGCAGTGGGACTGGTCGGACTGATCCTGCTCCTACGAGACGTCGGTTTCACGCTGCGCGAGGCCAAGGCGCTTGTCGCCTCTCGTTCCGATGATCCCAGCGCCTGGCGAGAACTCCACCAGCGCAAACTTGCCGAGCTCGACGAGCACATCGCCCAAGCCCAAACGGCGCGCACCGCCATCGCCCACGCACTGGCCTGTCCACACACCGACATCCACAGCTGTCCCAACTTCGCCGACGTCCTCGGCGCCCGCCTTGCCGGATCACCCCTTCACGAGGCCCACCCCCACTAACGACGTGGGGCAACACCTCTCGGCGGCAGTCTGATCAGACAACGCGAAGAAACCCGAACCCGTCCACGCTGCTTGAGGCGTCACAGGTCCGACGGGAGCGGCATCGCGACGCGACGATGCCGTCCATCGCGTCGTTCAGGGCCGTCTCGCGCTTGGCCGGGTCATTGCACGACGCCGACCAAGCCTGGTGCCAGCATGTTTGCCTGGGTCATGCCCCCAGATCCTCCGTCACGGGCAGGCACTCGGCGAGCAGGTCGATGACGTCGCGCCAGGCTCGCTGCGCGTGCTGTGGGTGGTGGCCGACGCCGGGGACAGTGGGGTGGTCGACCGGCGGGTGGTGGAAGGCGTGCAAGGCGCCGCCGTAGACCGTGAGGCGCCAGTCGACGCCCGCGTCCTGCATCTCAGTGGTGAACGCGTTCCGTTGCGCGGGTGGCATGATCGGGTCTTCCGACCCGACCCCGGCCCACACCGGGCAGTGAATGCGTGCTGTCTCGCCCGGTCGGCCCGTGGTCAGTGCGTTGACTGTGCCGATCGCGCGCAGGTTGACGCCGTCGCGCCCGAGTTCCAGCCCGACGGCTCCCCCGGTGCCGTAGCCAACGGCGGCGATCCGGTCGGGGTCGGTCCGCGGTTCGGCGCGCAACACGTCGAGCGCTGCATGGCCGATGCCTCGCATCCGGTCGGGATCAGCGAGCAGTGGCATGCAACGGGCCAGCATCTCCTCGGGGTCGCTCAAATAGCGCCCGCCGTGAAGGTCGAAGGCCAGCGCTATATATCCCAGCTCGGCGAGAGCATCGGCCCGGCGGCGCTCGACGTCGCTGAGCCCCGTGCCCTCTGGTCCGAGCAGCACTGCGGGCCGGCGGTCGACACCGGCCGGAAGCGCGAGGTGTCCGATCATCGTCAGACCGTCGGCCGGGTACTCGACCGTACGCGTCGTAATCGTCGTTTTCGTCGTCATGAGACTGGACTGTAGTGATCGTCGAGCCCGGTCCGGCCGCTGTTCTGCCGCTGGCAGAGCAGCGCGGGTATCCCCCTGAAATACGGCGAGGGCTCAATCGATGGGATTCCTGCACCGGATGCGGACTGGAGTGCAGTGGAGGGATCTTCCTGAGCGGTTCGGCCCCTGGAAGGCCGTTCATGAACGGCATCGACTGTGGTCGGCCGACGGGACGTTGGAACGAACGTCTGCTGGACCAGGTCCAGGCCAGCTCGGTGTCGACCTCGCGGTCGCCTCCGCCACTGAGCCGGGCCGGACCGGCCGTCAGAGCGGCGGCGCGCACGTCATCGAGGCGCGGTGGCGCATCACGCTGCTAGTGCTGTGACCGCATAGGTTCGCGGTTCGCCGGGTCGGTGGTCGCTCGTTCACCCTGGGAGCGATCCCTGCTTCGGGGGGGGCGGTGCCACCAGAAGAAAAAAGAGATTGCCTCAGGGCCTGAGCTCACGTTGGCTGGACAGCATGGCTGAACTGCGTACCGATCGCCTCGTCCTGCGCCGATGGCGTGACTCCGACCTCGAACCGTGGGCGGCGATGAATGCCGATCCCGAGGTTCGAGAGCACTTGGGCGACCTGCTTACCCGCGAACAGAGCGATGCCTCCGTGGCGCAGTTCCAGGCCGAGTTCGACCGGCGAGGCTACGGGTGGTGGGCGGTTGAAGTGCAGGCCACGGGCGAGTTCATCGGCTTCGCAGGCTTGGACGAAGTGGACGACTACATGCCGTTCACAGGAGTGGAGATCGGCTGGCGGCTCGCCCGCTCGGCGTGGGGCCAGGGCTACGCCACCGAGGCTGCGCTGACAGTCCTGGCTCACGGCTTCGACACTCTTGAGCTTCCTGAGATCCTCGCTGTCACAACAGCTACCAACCTTCGTTCGCAGGCGGTGATGCGCCGGATCGGCATGACCCGGGACCCGGTCGACGACTTCGACGACCCCACCGAGCCCGAAGGGCCACTGCGTCCGAACGTGCTGTACCGCATCGCCCGTTAGCACGAGGATCTGGCGTTCTCCGCTGGAGTCGTTTGATCAGGCTGCGGGTGCGAGGAGACGTCCTCCCCTGCGGAGGCCCTTCTCGCCGCGGATGCAGGCCCGTTCGCCCCCGACATGCTCGCCGCCCAGCGCAGGGGGCCTGTGCGGGATGGCTGCGGTGGTGGGACTTGGCCAGGGTGAAGTGCCGCAGCGGGCCGAAGTGCGCCTCCATCGGGTTGGCCCAGGAGGCGTCGCCGACAGACTGTTGGGCTTGCCCTGCTTCGCCCCCGTTCGTGTCGTGCGGGGCGTACAGCAGATAGCGGCCGGTGGGATCGCTGGCCACTCCCCTTACGTTCGGCACCAGTTGGGCGGTGTTTGAGCGCATGTCGTGGACGTACGTGTCGGAGCCCGAGAGGTAGACGACCTTGCTGCCGTCGTCGCTGAGCTGGACGAGTGTCGCCTCCCGGAACGGGGCCTCGATCGGGTCGGAGGTGGCGCCGTCGGTCTGGTCCCACACGAAGACATCCCGCACTTTGCCGTCCTGGTAGGCGTCCCGCCTGGGGAGAGCCCGTACACCGCGCCGATACAGACCGACCAGCCATAAATCGGCACCTGCCGCGACTCCCCCACCGCAGCCGCCGTATCCACGTCTCGGCCCTCGCCCGCCGCTGAACGGCCGCCCCGCCCCACGCCACCTCAGAAGTGGCGACATCTCCGGTGGTGACGCGTCGCCGGGCCTGCCGTCCCGCCCCCTTTAAGCTGTGACTTAAGAGGTAGGCCGCAGGTCGCCGCCCCGCCCAGGATGTGAAGCCGCAACCGGCTCAACCCATCCTGGAGATCGCATGAAGACTCGTCTCGCCGCTGCGCTCTGCGGCGCCGCACTCACCGCAGGAACGCTGCTGAGCGCGCCCGCCGCCACGGCCCAGGCGTCCGCCTACCCGACCAGCACATTCGACGTCACCCTCGGGAACACCTATACGAGGGGCACCATCACTTGGTACGCCCGCTCGGTCACCGTGACAGGCGAACACAAGTCCGTGTCCGGGTTCGACTGCCGGGGCACTTCAGTGTTCACCCTCAACAGCGCCAACGTCGAGCTGGACAGAAACTACAGCGCCAATGTGTGTGGCATGAGCTCGAAGTTCACTGTCCCTGTCGAAGCGGATGTCCCCGGTGGTGCAGCCGTCGTCCGCGTCTGCCTCGATAACGGCAGTTACGATGCCGAAAATATTACGTACCTCCTGTGCAAGCGGTACGGGCGCCCTTGAGTACCAGCAGGCGCTGAGACGGCCCGTACGCTCCGGGAGCCCTGAGTGGGGAGGGAACAACGGCCCCTGCTCAGGGCCTGCTTCTCTTCTCTTCTCTTCTCTTCCCGAGGGCCCGCATTCTTGCGTTTCGGGTTGCTCCCCGCCCGCCTGTCTTGCGACCCCCGGGCCACCGTGCTGCCCAGCACGGTGGAGCGGATGGGCGGGGTGGAGGTGAGGGCCGCCCAGGATGCGCCATTACGGGACACGCAGAGATGGCGACGCAGTCGGTCCCCCCGCGAGTGTGGTGAGCTCGGTCGTGCCGAGAGTCTCCCTTACAGCCCGTGGAGACAGTTCAGGAGCAGCGGCGCCCCATCTTCGCCGAACGCCGGTTGTGCCCCTTGGTATCCCACCACTCTTCCAAGAGGCCGCGCACCAGCTCAACCAATTGTCAGCGGCCATTGAGATGCCCAGGTGAGTGGCCAGTGGTGTTCCCGTCTGGGGGTCAGTTCAAGGGGACCACTCAGGCGTCCACGCGGCAGACCCGTAAGTGCCCGGTGGACGACGACTCATGTGCCACGTGCGGTGCCCGAGTGGGGGCGGCCTGCTTGGCGAGGCGCCATGGAGATCGGCCCGCTCCGGACCGCCCGCTCGCCGGTACCGATCGAGGGCGCGCTCGCCACGCAGGCCGCCCTCACTCGGGCACCGCACGTTGCGAGTTACCTGCCTCGTGGGCCCGGGCCCGTTCAGAAACAGATCGGCCTGTTCAGATGCAGATCACGATCTTTCCTCGGGTGCGCCCACGCTCGGCGTGCGCGTGGGCGTCGGCGATCCGCTCCAGGGGGTAGGCCTGTTCGATACGGGGTGTGTAGCGGCCTTGCCGGCCCAGTTCCGCGGCCGCGGACAGGAGGGTGGAATCGTTCTCCGCGTTGACCACATGCGTGCCCAGGCGCTGCCCGCCCGCATGGTCGGCGACCGTCGCGACGCGCGTCGGGTCACCTGTGATCGCGACGAGGTCGTCCAGCGATCCGGAGGCCGCGGTGTCGAGCGCGATGTCGACGCCGTGCGGAGCGAGAGCGGACAGACGCTGCGCGAGGCCGGGGCCGTAGGTGGTGGGAACGGCGCCGAGAGAGGTGAGGAACTCGTGGTTGCGTTCGCTAGCTGTCCCGATCACAGTGGCACCTTGCGCCACCGCGATCTCGACCGCCGCGCTGCCCACGCCACCAGCAGCGCCCTCGACGAGAAGGGTGCGCCCCGCGAGGGAGCCGAGCGCGTTCAGGCCGCCCATCGCGGTCACGGACGCGAGACCGGCGCCCGCGGCCTGCTCGTCGTTCCACGTGTCGGGGGCGTGGGCCCAGGCAGAGAGGACGACCAGCTCCGCGGTTGCGCCGGTGACACCGCCCAGCCCGAAGACGCGGTCGCCGATGCTCACCCCCTGCACTCCGTCACCGATCTCGTCGACCACACCGGCGGCGTCGCGCCCGGGAATGGCGGGCAGCTCCAGGGGAAGCAGCTGGTGCAGGGCGCCGGTGCGCAGTTTCCAGTCGATGGGATTGACGCTGGCCGCCGCGACGCGGACACGGATCTCACCAGGTTCGGGGTGGGGGTCGGGGGCCTGCTCGATCACCAGGCTCTCCGCTCCGCCGTATTCGTGGAAGCGGGCTGCGCGCATAAGGGTCTGCCTTACTTTGACGGGCCGGAATGACGTGTTCATCCGACGCTCGTCACTCTAGAACCTGACGTTGACGTGAGGTGCAAGTCGCAACTGCCGCCCGGCCAGAGGAGGGCAGGTGCGGATGGGTGAGGTTGCCGAGCGGGCGGGGGTGAGCGTGGGGGCCTGCGCCACTACGAGGGATCACGCCGCCCGTCACGGTCGACGCCCACTTGCCCTCGGGCGGGCTCGGCGATCCCGGCACGACGCGAGGACTGCCGTGCGTACGTGAACGGCGTGAAGTCCCTCAGGCCCGCCACCGAGTCATGATCAATCTCGGCGCCCGCAACGGTTCAATCGGCCCCCAGGGCTGTCCCCGGAGTCGGCACTGCTAGCCTAAACCTGACGTCAACGTGAGGTATGAGCGGGAAGGGAGCGACCTGCGTCATGCGCATCGGACAGCTTGCCAGGCGGTCAGGGGTCAGCGTGCGGGCCCTGCGCTACTACGAGGAACAGCGGCTCCTGGAATCGGCGCGGACGTCCGGTGGGCAGCGTGACTATCCCGACGAAGCCCTGGAGCGGGTCCAGCTCATCCAGGACCTCTTCGCGGCCGGCCTCTCCAGCCGTACCGTCGTCGAACTCCTGCCGTGCGTGAGCACCGGCGTCGCGACCCCCGCCATGCTCGACCAGCTCATCATCGAACGCGACCGCATCGCCACACGCATCCAAGACCTGAACCGGGCCAAGACCAAACTCGGCCGCGTGATCGAGAATGTGACCGCGGCGAGCGTGGCGAAGGACTGATCAACCCGTCGCGAGGGGTGGGGCCCCGACCTATCCGGCATCTGCCGGGCACTGGTCGGCCACGGAAAGCCCCGGGCGTATCCGGAGGCCGTCGAAACAGCGTTCGTCGCTCTCGCTGCCCCGGACACACGCCGGGCAGCGGTGGGCGGGGCATGCCGCGGCTGACCACGGTGCCGGCACACCGCAGGACCGGTCAGCCGTAACCTCTCCGACCGGAGAACGTCCACGAGCGGATAGCAAGCTCCGGGCGGCCTGCGGCTGGATCGACCACGCCATCGATACCGGAGAGGTGGACGTGACCTCACCGTGCTGATCATGTGGGTGCCGTGCGCCCCATAGAAGACGTTGGCCTCGCGGCGAGCTGCTGCGTTCTCATCGGGGATGTCACAGGCGAAGAGCACGGCGACGGCGGTGACGAACAGCCCGGCCGAGCCGAGGAGCTGGCGCCACGAGCGGTGTCAGCGCCGCACACCGCGCCGGCCGGCGCACGGAGATGTCCACGAACCTGCGCCGGCCGCGGCGGCGCGACGTCTTCCCCTGAGTGTGAGCACCCATGTGGGAGGAGAGCGCGCCGCACGCGGCCGGGTCGGCACGGAGGCTGTTCGCGGTACGCAACAGTGCGTCCGGCGGTGGCGTGCGGGATCAGGATCAGCGGACCTTCGTCAGCTCGCCCTTGTCCTGGAGGGTGGCGATCCCCCTGGCCCAGAGGCTGTTGACCCGCTGGCGCTCCTGCGCGTTCGGGTAGGCGTTGGTGCAGGACGTGCCGGGGCCGCCGCCGGACATCAGCTCGCTGCACGGGCCCGAGTAGTGGTCGGGCAGACCCAGCACGTGACCCGTCTCGTGGGACGTCACCCGCGTGGAGTTGTACTGCTGGTTCTGCCGGTAGTCCAGGAAGATGTAGCCGTGGCCGCGCCCGTCGGTGGAGGCGTACGAGCCGCGCGAGTCGTTGCCCTCGCGGTACTCGAAGTCGGCGCCCGTGCTGGACTCCTGGAGCTTGACGTTGCTGACGGACGAGTTCCAGATCTGCGTGCTCTGCGCTATCTGGCTACGGAAGCTCGGCGCCCGGGTCGTGCGGTACCGGACGGTGACGACCTGGATGCCCGGCTGCGCCGCCTGCTTCTTCAGCGCCGACTTCATGACGGCGTCGAAGAACTGCCGGTTGGCGGCCGCGTCCTCGGCGGAACCCGCGTACGCCGACGTGGCGTTCGTGGACAGGGGCTTGAGCGTGTCGGGCGCGGGCGCCGCGAACGCCGAGGGGGCGGCGGCGAGCGAGCCGACGAGAGCGGCAGCGCCGAGGATGGCTAAAAGGCTGGTGCGGGATCTGTTCATGGGGGTGTGTCCCTTTCCGGATGTCCGGTGGCCTGGATGGCCGGGGCGGCCGGGAGCCTTTGGGCACAGGGGTGCCCTGGATCCCGGGGCCGGGGGCTCGCGGATGCGGCCTCTGGTCGGAACGAGTATCGGGAAGGCGGGGCTCGTTCGTACCGATGCCATTCGGTGATAGCGGCAGAGCATCAACTGGTATGCGTGGTAAGGGACTTGACACCTCACATGCCCGGTTTGGCGCCTATGGGAGGCGCCCGATCCGGTGGATGTCGCGCACGCAGCAGTTCAGGAGGATGACGCGACCGCCGGACCAGGGTCCCCAGGCGTCACTGGACCTGCTGGGCCGCACCGCGCCCGCTCCAACACCCGCCGAGCCGGACAGCGCGGCGGTCGCGGCGGCCGCGGCGGGCGTTTCCCCGTGGTTCCCCGCACGATCTGGCACGCGTCTGGCACGGCGGGTGGGCCATCAAGTTGGCGGCGACGTGGTCCCGGCGTAAGCCTCCTTGGCGCTGATGAGAATCGAGCTACCGCCTACGCCCAGCTGGCCATGGCGTGCAGCCTGAACCACCTCAACAGATCGACTGCTCCTGACTTGCGCCTCGTCAGGCCGATGAGTTCGCCTGCTGCCTGAAGTCTTCCACTGTGACCTTCCCGCCCCTACAGGGCGGGACGCGGAGCATCCCCACGTCATGGAGGAGAGATGGAGGGCAGAATGAGCAATCCGATTCGGCTGTACATGTCGATGTCGCTCGACGGCTACATCGCCGGTCCGGACGATCGACCGGGCCAGGAGCTCGGACGTGCCGGTGGACGTCTTTTCAACTGGCTCGACGACCGGGAATCCGACGGTCCCAGCGGACAGGTCTATCGCGAGGCGTTGGCGACCGGCGCGGTGATCTCCGGCCGTCGGACGTTCGAACTCGCCGGGCGTTGGCAGGGCGACCATCACGACGGTGTGCCGATCTTCGTCCTCACCCACCATGTGGACGACGGGGACGTGCCGCCCGGCCACGCGCGATTCGTCACCGACGTCGAGGACTGCGCCCGTCAGGCTCGCGCGGCCGCCGGGGACCGGCCGGTCATGGTCCATGGGGCGGGCGCGGCCCAAGCGCTTCTGCGGGCCGGGCACATCGACGAGATGGAGATCCACCTAGTCCCGGTCCTCCTCGGGGAAGGCCGGCGGCTGTTCGACCACCTCGGTGGTGATCACATCGAACTCGACCTCGTGCGACGGCTCGAGGACCGAGACGTCACGCACCTCCGCTACCGGGTACGCCGACCCGAGGAGACCGCATGAAAACTCTCTTCGTCGCCTACCGCGTCACCGACCTGAACCGCTCGCTCGATTTCTATACCGCCTTGGGCTACGTCGAGCTGGGCAAGGTCGACGGAGGCGACGGGAGCCGCCTCGTGATCCTCAAGTTCCCCGGCGAACCGGCGGCCTCGCTCGAACTGGTCCACCGTCCCGTGGGCGGACGCGTCGACGTGGGCAGCGGTTTCGACCACCTCGCGATCCAGGTGGACACACTGGCGGCCACCCTGGAGCGGCTGACCGCCGCCGGCCTGGAGCCAGGACCTGTCCAGTACCCGGGCGGCCCTCGCGGCCCGAAGACGTCCTGGCTCACCGATCCGGATGGCTACCGGATCGAGTTGGTGGAGTGGCCGCCCGGACACCCCGACGGCATCACCGCCGCGGACTTCTCCTGAGCGCCCCGTGAGCGGAGTGACGAAGCTTCGCCATAGGGGGACGCGGAGCAACGAGAGGCGGCTCCCCCCACCCACAAGTCTCGACAATTACTCCCGCTTCGACCCGCTGACGTACGCCCACCACGCCCACCCATGGCTGATCAGTGATGTGCAGACCGCCGCATGTGCCACCACCGACATCACTCCCCGCGGACCTACTGAAGCGCTACGCGAAGACACACGACTGTGATTGCGCGCTAAGTTCTGCTCGCGAGGTCGTCATCCTGGCGGACCGCTGAACAGGGGGCGGCTTGATGGACCGGGGACCTGGCGAGAACGGTCTGCGATGGATAGCGGACACCCGTAACGACTGCTTCACGCTCACGCTCAGCGAGGGGCTCTCGCCGTACGAACTGTTGCGCAGCGTTGGAGCCGAGGAGCGCCACATCGTCCCGCTGACCGGCTCCGCGGCGTACGAACTGCTGCTCAGGGATGAGGAGGACCACATCAGCGACCTGGACTTCCTGGACTGGGAAGACCCAGCGGCGGTGGCCCGTCTGGCGAGCGGGGGCTTTTTGCCCACCCCTCCGGACACCATCGTCCGAGCGGGCTCGGTGGCCGGCTGGGCGTATGCGCTGGAGGAGTTCGGCTGCCGCACCGGGAGCTACGTCGCGGAGCTGTCCGAGCGGGGACGGGCATTTGTCGTGCATCGCAACGCGAAGGGATTCAGCCGCGTCGACTATGGCCTCCACGGCAAGGCAGTGACGTCGTTCGAGCCGGGTATGCCACACCTTACGAACGGCCCCTCAGCCGAGGTGGCGCTCGGCTTCGTTCACCGCGGCGACGAGGTGGGTGATGTGGCGTTCCTGCGGTTCCTGGAGGGCGAGCTCGGCATCTACCTCCCCTGGGAGGAGACGGAGGCAGAGCTGCCGACAGCCGCGTTCTCTCACGCTGCCGTGGGATAGCCGCCTCGGGTCTCAGCCACCAAGATCCGCCTGAACCGCTTGGTGGGACACGCCCACGACCGCCACCCCTTTGCCTGCCTAGTGCGGCGCAGCGATGGAGCGCGGCTTCCGTCTCGTCAACCGGCAAGCTGGCGAGGGCTGCGGGGAAGTCGATCTGATCGAGTACGCCGGCGATGTGGACGACCGCAGGTGCGGTCAGTGCGGTGGGAGCCGTCCCAAAAGAAGCGATGGCGTGCGGAGGGGCATTGAGGAAGTTCAGGTTGCCAACTCGGCGACGCGCCGCAGGAGGAACGGCGCCCAGTCGAGATCGAGAACGTCCTCCGCTGGTGGATTCCACCCGTGATCCCCATCTTCAGAGGCATCGGCCGCCTGTCGGCAGGCATCGAGGTACGCAGCTGGGACACGGGCGAGCTGCTGGGTGACGGCCATGATCGCAGCATCCCGGTGCCGTCCATCGGCTTTGAGCTGTCGGCCACCTATCGCGCACAGGGGCCAAGCAGCACGCTCAGCGGCCGCCTATCGCGCTCAGTCGGGAAGCGCTGTGGCTGAGCGCCGCGTTGGCCCGGCTGGCTGGTCTGAGCACGGTAGTTGGCCACGCGCCTGGGCACCACGGTAACGGCCGGTCTGGTCAGGCGCAGCAGTCACATCCTGGTCGGCAGCCGCAGGATTCGCTTTCCTGCTGCGCAGGCTGAGCGAGAACCTCTGGAACCGGGGCGGTGCAGCAGCCCTTGCCCTGCCAGGCGTCGCGGCCTTCCTTGACCGCGATGGCGGCAATGACGAGGGCGGCGACCGGATCGGCCCAGGTCCAGCCGAGTGTGGCATTGAGGACCAGGCCGACCAGGAGCACTGCGGACAGATAGGTGCACAGGAGGGTCTGCTTGGAGTCGGCAACCGCGGAGGCGGAGCCGAGTTCGCGTCCGGCCTTGCGTTGGGCGGCGGACAGGAACGGCATGATCGCCAGGGAGAGGGCGGCGATGACGATGCCAGGAACGGATCGGTCGGCCTCGCCAGTGCCGACCAGCGCGCGGATGGCATCGACGGCCACGTACGCGGCGAGCACGAAGAAGGAGATGGCGATGATCCGCAGAGTGGTCTTCTCCCGGGCCTCGCGGACCGCGTGCTCGCGGGCGGAGAACTGCCAGGCGACCGCGGCGGCGGAGGAGACCTCGATGACGGAGTCCAGGCCGAAGCCGACCAGCGCGGTGGAGGAGGCGATCGTCCCGGCGGTGATCGCGACGACAGCCTCGATGACGTTATAGGTGATGGTCGCGGCGACCAGCAGGCGTATGCGCTGAGCGAGCACCTCGCGCCGGACCGGGGACGGACCGAGGGATATCGCGGTCATCAGCAGCACCCCTCCCCTTCGGCATCGACGCACGTGCGGTCGGTCTCGACGGCGATCACGGCGGTGCGCAAGTCGTCCAGCGCGTGGCCAAGACGTTCGTCGGCGAGCTCGTAGCGAGTGCGGCGGCCGTCGGGCACGGTCACGACCAAGCCGCAGTCCCGCAGGCAGGCCAGGTGGTTCGACAGCCGGGTGCGGGAGATGTCGAGCGTGTCGGCGAGGTCGGAGGGGTAGGCCGGGGCTTCACGCAGCGCTAGCAGGAGCTGGCAGCGGATGGGGTCGGCGAGCGCGCGGCCGAAGCGGGCCAGCACCTCGATGTCAGGGGCAATGGTCAGCACACCACGACAGTACAGCTAATCCTGAATTCAGGAAACCTTGGATAATCGTGCTCGGACTGGCCGACTGAAGCGCTCAATGGCTTCCCGATGGAGAAGTCAACCGTCGTGAGTCAGATGCACTAGCCGAGCCTTCCCCGACGGATGGTCTGCACGGCGAGCACTGGATTCATGGGTTCGATGAGTTGTTCAACGGCGACAGCCACAAGGTGGGCTGGGGCATCGGCATGCAGCAACGCACTCACGTACTCGAGGGCCTGCGATGGAGGCAGCATCGGCAGTCTCTGGCGCAGGATGCGTACCGCCGGCATGCGCCCACGCACGGCGGCAGCTTCGCGTATCTCATCGTGCAGATCGTCCACAGAGGTGCGGATGGCCAGCCCACGGATGCGAACGCGGTAGTCAGCCTCCCAGGCTCCCTCTATCTCGGAGACGGCTCCAATTTGGTGCAGCCCGCCGTCGATGCGGTCGACCAGGTAGGGGCCGTGACCGATCAACATGGCGGCGGGGTTCCGAGTGCGGGCGTATTCCTCGGACTGCCAGTAGACCTTCCAGACCAGCTCATGTTCCTCTACATGCAGCACTGTTGTGCGCAACGGGTCCACGCCCAGAGCCGCCCGCTTCTGGTTCTCGCGGTGCAGCTCTTCCTCCACGATACGAACTGCGGTCTCTCGCTCGATCACGCGTGCAGCATCCACTATGGATCAGAGGCTGGCCAGCAATTGTCTGGGCCCGCAGCCGCCACTCCTGTCGTTGCGAGAATGGCTAGCTGGTTGGCTGGGTGGTACGACGTTGTAGCGGAGCCGGTCACGGATGAGGGGCCATAGGACGTTGACCGCGGCGTCGCTGCCTCGTGGGGAGGCGAGATGAGCTTTCGGAGCGTCGCGTGTTGTTCCGCCCCAGGGTTGGTGTGGCAACGCCACTTTCCGGCCGGTCGGATGGGTCAAGGCCGGTTGTACCTCACGCACTTGCTCGCATTCGCGTTCACATCGTCGATACAGACCCTGACGTACGCGGCTCCGCCGGGCGCATCCGCAGGGATCCCGATCTTGAACGGATACGTCACGTCGCACTGTCAGCACGGCGGAGCCGAGGGCGGCGGCGAGGGCGGCGGCGAGGGCGGCGGCGAGATGAGTCTTCATGCGATCTCCGGGATGGGATGAGCCGGTTGCGGATTCACATCCTGGGCGGGTCGGCCACCTGCGCCCTACCTCTCAAGTCACGGCCAAAGGGGGCCGGGACGGCAGGCGCGGGCCTCGCGCACCTCGGCACCAGGGTCCGGTGGCACCCGGGCAGGGCGGCGCTCCGTCGCCCACCGGTCTGACTCCTGACTCCGCGGTGCCCTCGGGCCTCACGGTTCCGTCAGGGCACCCGTCCGCAGCAGGGCCAGCCCGAGAGGGGTGATGAAGTGCAGTACGGACCCGCCTCGGCGGCTGGTGGTGATGAGGTCCGTGTTCCGCAGCACTGTCGCGTGCTGACTGGCCGCCGCGGCCGTGACGTTGAGGCGGCGGGCCAGTTCGCTCGTCGTGCAGCCTTCCGCTGTCACATGCAGGGCGGCAGCTCGCGTGCGACCGAGCAGAGACTCCAGGTTCCGCACGGCGGAGCCGTCGGCTTCTGCCGGTTCGGTACCGGTCAGCGGCCGGCGGAGAGCCGGCACGGTCAGTCGGGGAGGCTGGGCGGTATCGAGCGGGTCCCACAGAAAGCTCACCGGGTGCTTCGAGAAGACCGTGGGCGTGATGATCAGTCCCCTTCCCTGGAGACGGACCTCAACTCGGCGCGGGTAAGGAGCTTCGAGCACCGGTGGACGCCAGCGGACCACTGGTGCGCAGATCGAACGCAGGAGCAGATCGATGCCCCCCTCCAACATCAGGTTCGCGCAACGGGTGGTCAGCGCGACCAGCTCGGACCGCCCTTGATGCCAGTAGGGCTCCACGGTCAGCCGATGACAGGCGCGCACGGCCTCGGCGAGCTCCTGCCGCGCTTCGCGGTCGCCCTCGGACACCCGTCTGGCCCATGGCAGGTGTCCGGGGTGAAAGTCGAGACCCTCGATCTCGCGTCGCAGCCGGGACACCGGGGCGTGCAGCAGGTTGTCCACGGCGTGGTCCAGAGAGGGCACATCACCCATCAAAGCAAGCAGATCAAGCCCGGGACCGCGCACCGGAACCAGGGACGTCAGGGGGCGCGTGTCCACTCCCATCCGGCCCGCGACCGCTGACCGCCACGAGCGGAGGTGAGGAAGCTCCCGGTTCTCCCTCAGCAGCTCCAGGCTGTAGTAGACCTCCGCTGCGACGCCGATCGTTGCGGCCACCCGGGTCCGGGCGAGGTCTTCCGCCGTGAAGTGAACGCGTAACACCGACCGGCCCCCTGCCATCGAAGTAGAACGCGTGAGCGCACCCCCAGCATGCCCCAACCCGCCGCGCCCGAACGGGCATTCAGGCGTAGGCGGCTTCGTCGCCGGGCCTTCCTCCCCCTCACCGGGGACCGGACCGCGCTCGGCGTTCGAGACACCCGCCACCGTGCAGTCGCCATATGACATTCGACCGTCCGCAGGCCGATGCGTTCCGCCGGTCGAAAGGATGCGCACAACGGAACGCGATGCCACCCGGCCATGCCTCGATTCGCGAGCCCCGCACGGCTCAACATCAGCAACGCCTACCGGAAAGAGGGACGGCGGGAGGCTCTCTGTGCTGTGTCGAGGAGGTGGCGCAGGCGGAGGCCGTCCGGGGCGATGGCGGTGACCAGTACGGCAGGGCCCGCGAGTGGTGTCAGTACGGCCTGGCCGTCTTCCGGTGCTTCGCCGAGGAGTTGGGCTTCGAGCGGGTCGTCCTCGAAGGCCGGGTCGATGACCAGAAGTTGTCCGGTCGTGCGGTGGCCGGCGAGGATGGCTGGGCCGTCCCATCCTGGTGCGCCCGAACCGTACTCGGCTTCCTGGTCGAGCAGAGTGCGTCCACCACGTCGAACGGTGAGCCGTGTGATCACGTGGCCCGGCGCTTCTGCCGTGCGCCCGAGGATCTGTTCCTCGCGCAGTACGAGCCGTGCGGTGGGGGCGAGGTCGACGCTCCAGGTCTGCCGCAGATTGCTGCCGGCCGCACAGATCAACGGCTTGGGCAGCCACTGGAGCTTCGCGTGCTCACCGACGGTCAACTGCACGTCATAGGTGGCGGGCTGGTCGGTGGGGCCGCGCAGCGCGACGGTCGCCGCGGCGGAGGTGATGTGCAATGCCGCGCCCTGCTGGGCGGTGGCTTCGATGCGTAGCCGGTCGCCGCCGAGAGGGGCGCTCATGGCGCCGACGATGCACACGCGCGCCTCGTTCCGGCGGGAGCGCAAGCGTCGCAGTTCGAAGGGGCCGTCCCCGTCGAGGACGGGCAGGGTTGTGGTGCCGCCTCCGGCGGCCGCCATGATGCGGGCGGTGGCCCGTACGCCGATGGTGGCCGCCTGCTTGGTGGCCGACACGAACTCTTCGGTGGTGAGGGTCATGCGGGGCCTGCGGTCCAGTCGGTGAGGCGTTCGCGGGCCCAGTCAGCGACCGGTTTCACGCCGCCTTCGTTCTTGAGGGAGGTGAAGGCGACGGGGAGGTGCCTGCGCTGGACCTTGGCGTCGCGGGCCATGCCTTCCAGGTCGGACCCGACGTAGGGGGCGAGGTCGGTCTTGTTGATGACGAGGAGGTCGGCGGTGGTGACGCCGGGACCGCCCTTGCGGGGGATGTCGTCGCCGCCCGCGACGTCGATGACGAAGATCTGCGCGTCAACGAGGCCCTTGGAGAAGGTGGCGGTGAGGTTGTCGCCGCCGGATTCCACCAGGACCAGGTCGAGCGGGCCGACCTCGGCCTCAAGGTCCTCGACGGCTTCGAGGTTGGCGGAGATGTCGTCGCGGATGGCGGTGTGCGGGCAGGCGCCGGTTTCGACGGCCTTGATGCGCTCCGGCGGCAGGACCGCTTCGCGCAGCAGGAAGTCGGCGTCCTCCCGAGTGTAGATGTCGTTGGTGACGACGGCGATGGACAGCTCGTCGCGCAGGGTCCGGCACAGGGCGGCGACGGTGGCGGTCTTGCCCGAGCCCACCGGCCCGCCCAGGCCGATGCGCAGGGCGCGGCGGGTGCCGTCGGGGCGCTTCGGGTCTGCGGCGCTGTAGGTGTGGCGGTGGGGGAACTTGTCGTCGAGATCGTGGTCGAGATGCATACGAACTCCTGTCGTGGGATGGATTCGTGATGGGGCGATCAGGATGCGAAGAGGCGCATGGGCCAGGCGGCGTGCTGCTGCGCGGTGATGTCGAGCAGCGGCGCGGAGGCGGCGGGGAGCGCGTCCAACCCCTCCTCCGTGATGCGTGCGGCAGCGGCGGTGGCTGCGGCGGCGCACCGGTCGAGGTCGGGGGCCAGGCGGGCGAGGACAGCGGTGGCGTCGAACGGGTCCAGGCTCAGCAGCCGTACCGTCGCCGTGGCCGGGCCACTGATGGCTTCGTACGCCACCGCGTACGCGGCATCCAACGGCACGAGGCCGGCCGACCGGGCGGCCAGACCCAGCACCACAGGCTGGTGCGCGCCCTGCGGCCTGGCCGCAGCCAGCGCGTTCAGCTCGGCCGACGGCCAGGTCGCGCGGGCCGCCCGCATCATCTGCCGCCCGAGTTTGCGGGCGGTGGTCCGCAGGGCCTGCACCGGGGTGCGGGCATCGGCGGCCTCGTCCAGGGTGAGTGGATCGTGGCCGGAGGCAGCCGCGGCGGCCAGTGCCGCCGCGACCAGTCCCGCGGTGTGCAGCCGCCCCCGGCAGAACTCCAGAAGCGAGTCCGCATCCTTGATGCGGCCCGCGGCCACGGCCGGTTCGGCTCCGCCGGAGTGCGCGTGCCCTCCGGCGGGGAACCGGCCGTCGGCCAGGACGAACAGCGCGGCGCGGTTCATCAGTGCTCCTTCGGGATCAGAAGAGGAAGTACCGCTGCGCCATGGGAAGTTCGGAGACGTAGGAGCGGTCGACGATGTGGTCGTCGACGAAGGTCGTCACGTCCGTCACCTTGGCGCCGCCGATGATGACCTCGTAGGTGTCGGCGTCGATTTCGACCTTGGGGGTGGCGTCGTTCTCCTTCATGTGCTTCTTGAAGACACCGCGCGTGTTGGTGATGGCCTTGAACTGCTTGTTCAGCGTGCGCCGTTCGCGCCGGCTTCTGTCTTTGGTCTTCTTGGTGGTGGTGGCGTCAGCCTGCTGGGCGGCAAGGTGGTCGATGGCTCGTTGGGTGACGAAGTTGTAGGAGATGGCGCCAGGTGCCTGGCCTGTGGCTCCCCACATGGGGCGTGGCAGGACCGGCTGCGGGGTGATGATCGACGCATTCGCGTCGCCCACCTGCGCGTACGCGATCTGTCCGCCCTTGATGACCATGTGCGGCTTGATGCCGAAGAACTTCGGCTCCCACAGCACCAGATCGGCCAGCTTGCCGGTCTCCACCGATCCGACCACGTGGTCGATGCCCTGGGCGATGGCCGGGTTGACGGTGTACTTCGCGACGTACCGGCGGGCACGCCGGTTGTCGGCCAGCGGCGGCTCAGGCTCTGGCGTCTCGTCCTTCGCCTGCCCGTCCTTCGCCTGCCCGTCCTTCGCCTTCTTTCCCTTCGGCTGAATCTCCGGCTCGTCCCACGGCTGGTCCTCCTTCAGGAAGCCGCGGCGGACCTTCATGACGTGCGCGGTCTGCCAGGTACGCATGATCATCTCGCCGATACGGCCCATGGCCTGGGCGTCCGAGGACATGATCGAGATGGCGCCGAGGTCGTGCAGGATGTCCTCGGCGGCCATCGTGGAGGGCCGGATCCGGGAGTCCGCGAAGGCCAGGTCCTCCTGGACCTTCGGGTTGAGGTGATGACAGACCATCACCATGTCGAAGTGCTCCTTGACCGTGTTGACGGTCAGCGGGCGGGTCGGGTTCGTCGAGGCGGGCAGCACATTGTCATCACTCACCATCTTGATCATGTCCGGGGCGTGGCCACCGCCGGCGCCTTCGACGTGGAAGACGTGAATGGAACGCCCGTTGATCGCGCCGCGGGTATCCGTGACGAAGCCGGCCTCGTTCAGCGAGTCGGCATGCAGCGCGAGCTGGACGCCTGTCTCCTCGCAGACCTTCAGACACTCGTTGATGACGGCTGGGGTGGCACCCCAGTCCTCATGAACCTTGAACCCGATGATGCCGGCGTCCACCTGGTCTTCCATCGACTTCCTGGACATGGTGGCACCTTTGCCGAGCAGCCCGATGTTGACCGGGAAAGCGTCCAGCGCCTCAAACGTACGCCCGAGGTGCCAGGAGCCGGGCGTCACCGTTGTGGCGGTGCTGCCGTCCGCCGGACCCGTGCCGCCGCCGATCAGGGTGGTGACCCCTGAGGCCAACGCCTCATCGATCTGGTCGGGACAGACGAAGTGAACGTGGGTGTCGATCCCGCCGGCGGTGAGAATCCGGCCCTTGCCCGAGATGACTTCTGTGTCCGGACCGATGACGAAGTCCGTGGGTGCCGGGCCGACACCGTTGTGCTTGCGCGCATCCTCGTGCAGGCGGTTCATGGTCTCGGGGTTGTACGCCTTGCCGATCGCGATGATGTTGCCGTCACGGATGCCGACATCTGCCTTGACGATGCCCCAGTGGTCCAGGATTACGACGCCGGTGATGACGGTGTCGGGAGGCAGGACACGGCTGCCGGCAGCTTTGTCACTCTCGCCCGGGTCACGCGGCGCGATGGACTGCCCCATCGACTCCCGGATCACCTTGCCGCCGCCGAAGACCATCTCGTTGCCGCTGCGTCCCGGGCCGCCGGACCAGTCGTCCTCGATCTTGATCTGCAGTGCCGTGTCGGCAAGGCGGATACGATCACGGGTCGTCGGGCCGAACCGGTCCGCGTAATCGGCACGCGGCAACGGGTCGAAAGGCTTCAGCTCTTCCTGGCAGCACGAACAGTCGGGGCACTCAGCCGTGGTAGTCACACCTGCTCCTTGTTGAACGAACCCTTGGTGTTGTCGAGCGAGCCCTTGGCCTTCCGGGGCAGCCCCTTGACCTCCTGGCGCAGACCGTGGACCACGCGATCGCCCTCGATGGGTACGAGCTCCACCGGTGCCTTGATGCCGGGCTCGAAGCGGATGGAGCTGCCGGCAGGGACGTTCAGGCGCTTGCCCCACGCCTTCTCACGCTCGAAATCCAGCCCGTCATTGGCCTCGGCGAAGTGGTAGTGAGAACCGACCTGAATGGGGCGGTCGGTCGGGTTCTTGACCATCAGCTCCGTGACGGCGCGGCCCTGGTTGAAGACCACGACCTCGTCTCCCTCCAAAGCGGAGAAGTCCGTCTTCCCCGGCCAGACCATCGGCTCTCTGTCCTTGCCCACTTCCGGGAACGGGTCGCGGATGGTGACCAGCTTCGTGCCGTCGGGAAACGTGGCCTCCACCTGCACGGTCTCGATCATCTCCGGGATGCCTTCCATCACCTCCTCCCGGGCCAGCACCTTCCGCCCGGAAGACATGAGGTCGGCGACGGTCTTTCCGTCCCGGGCGCCCTCGTATACGTGCACGATCAACAGGGCCATCGTCTCGGGGTAGTTGAGCCGTACCCCCCGGGCCCGGCGCTTTTCGGCGACGTCCGCCGCCACGTGCATCATCAGGCGTTCTTGTTCGTGTGGAGTCAGGTGCATAGCACTACCCTGTGTTCGTCCCTGCCCAGGACTTCTGCCCCGGGCCCCGCGCGCCGGGGCCGCGCCACGCACTGTGACGTATGCCGAGCGAAGCCCTTGCGGCCTCACTCCCGCCCAGACGACACGGCATGGCGTTCTCGGTTGATCGACCCCCACCTCGCACCGTCATATTGATCACCGAGCCAGGGCCTGAACCGGGATACGGAAGATCCACACCCTCATGAGTGGCCGCCGAAACAGCCATGCGAATATGCCAGCCACCGGTGTTCACCACGGAGCCGCAGGCCGACGCCAATATTGCCGAAGGTGGGGCGTGGTTGATCCGCCGCACGGTCGGCTCGAACGGCTGTGAGGTGCGTTCCACCGACTCGCCGTTCCAGGGCGGGAGTTGGGGGCGTCGCTTGTGCCCTGCGCGCTGCCGTGGACCAGTCCGCGCCGCGTCGGCCGCGCGAACTCCGTCGGGCCCGTCCGTCGGGCCCGTGAAGGCATCACCGCCGTCGCTCCATCTCCGCCATGCCGCCCTACTCCCCGAACACGCGTACCCGGCAGGTAGCCTCCTCGGACTGTCGGTGGCGAGCGGGGAGGGTGAGGAGAGTGGAGGGGACCGCTCCGCGGACGTGGCACCGTACGGTGGCCGATCCGGCCCTGGCTCTCGTCGTGTCGGGCGGCTCGACGCTGGTGACGTGGGCCGTGTGTTCGCGCGGTTGGCCAACTCCGTTGCCGAACGACTCGGTTGCCCGGCCGTGGTGCCGCGCGGATGACCGGGACAGACCCCGAGAGGAAGGACGAGATGCCGGACGAACCGGAGACCCCCGGACCGGAGACCCCTGGACCGGAAGCCCCCGAGGTGGAGTGCACCGGGCCCGAGACCTCCAAGGTGGAGAACTCTGGGCTGGAGACGACCCCCGAGGTGGATGGGCCCCAACTGCGGTCCCCCGCCCTTCGGCCTTCCGCGCGAAAGCCCCCGGGCCGGATACGCCGGTTGTCCCGTAGCCGGGGCGGCACCGCTGTCATCGGCGCGCTCGTCGGGGCGCTGCTGGGGTCAGGCATCATGGCGTGGCGCTCCAACGAACTGCCCTTCGTGGAGCGGGACGTGTGCTGGGGTTCACTCTCGCCCGATGTCGCGCACGCGCTGTTCTCGGACACGGACGTCCGCAGCCGTGAGCTGCCGCTGCGCCGGGCCACGGAGGACCACATGCATACGGAGTGCAGCATGCAGGGGTTCGGGGCCGACGAGCTGCAGTCGGAGGTCACGGCGTCGGTGCGGACGCTGGGCGAGTTGCGGGGCGCGCAGGCATGGAGCTGGACAGAGGATTACCTCTCCTCCCGTATGACGCCGCTCGGCGACGGGATCACCGGCATGGCTTCCTCCACCCGGGCTTGGGTGGCGCTCCCCGCGAGCTGTGAGGAACGCTCGTACGAGCCGGGCGAGAAGCCGCCGTTGCGGGTGGTCACCCTCGCCTCGGACGCGGCTGACCCCGAGGGCCAGAACGAGGTCGACGCGCGGCGGGGCCTCGACGCGATGTCCCGCGCGGTCGTGCGGTTGGCCGACGGGGTCATGGAACGGTACGGCTGCGAAGGCCCTTACTCCGACCCTCCGAGGCTCCCCCGTGCCCCGGAGGGCAACGAGCTGCCGGACGTCGACGCCGACCGACTCTGCGGGATCCAGGGCGTCCGACTGCCCAGGTGGGCTCAGGGGCCCGAGGCGAAGGTCGTAGGCACCACGCCGGGCACGAAGCCGGACGCGTCCTCGGCGGACGGGCTCCGGGCGTGCGACGTACGGCAGCCCTTCGGCCCGAACAGGCTCCGGCTGATGACCGTGGCGGAGCCGGAGCTGGCCGGCGTTGTCTCCCGGGTGCTCGGAAACCGGGCCACGCGTCTCGGCGGTGACGGGCAGGGCGCCTACGCGGGCGGCCTGAGCGTTTACACGGCGGACTGCCGGTCCGGGCGGGTCGCGTTCGTGGCGCATGAGCCGGGGAAGGACGGCGAGTCGCACGACGCCAAGTCGCTCGCCCTTGCCGTTCTGCCGTCGTACGTCAAGGCGGAGGCGAAGCGCGTCGGCTGCGGCGAGGTGAACGTGAAGGTGCCCGGTATCCCCGCGCCATGAGGGTGCGGCGTTCGGAAGGGCAGCGGCCGCGGGCCCTCACAGGGCAGGTCAATCTCTTGCCCGCACAAGATGCTCGTCCCCCCCTTCGGTAAGGCCGGGCTTCTGGCGGGAGACGGTGGTCATGTCCGCGTTGCGGCGGCGCGCGTCGCCTGAATCGGCAGCGCGCCGCCCGCGTCGCCGGAGTCTCAGCGCCCGAGTACCTGCCCGTAGTACAGGGCCCCTCGCAGCCCGAACAGCCGTGCCGTCAGTGCCTTGGAGCCCGTCCCGACACCGTTCGGCAGGGTCCAGACACCGCCCGTACTGAGGCTCTGCTCGTACTCCGTGCTGTTCTCGTTGTAGACGCCGACCGTGACATCGCCGTCCCCGTCACCGTCGTAGTCCCCGAGGGCCAGCGCCGAGCCGAACTCGTCGTTGACCTCCGGCGTCCCCGGAACCCCGGTGGAGTCCTGGTGCCAGGCCGTCGATTTCGCGGTGCCCGAGGCGTCGAGCAGACCGTCCGGGCCCGAGGTCAGCACGGTCGCCGAACCGGCGCGGTCCGCCGTCCCGATGGCCTCGCTCGGCGTGCCCGCCACCAGGTCGTCCCGGCCGTCCCCGTTGAGATCGCCCGCTGCCAGCTTGATGCCGAAGTTGTCAGCCTCCTCCGCCGTTCCCGCGACGCCCGGAGTGTCCTGACTGAAGGTGTGGTTGCGGGTGCCGAAGCCTTCGGCGCCCCCGCCTCCGTAGAGCACCCGCACCTTGCCGCCCTTGGCCAGCTCGTCGGGGCCGCAGGCCCCGGTGGGCCGGTCGGCCTCGGCAATGATCAGGCAGTGCCCGAGCGCCAGGTCGTCCACGCTGTCGCCGTCGAAGTCGCCTGCGGCTATGCCGTAGCCGGTGGCCGGGGACTTCCAGTACTCCTGCAGGGCCGACCCGTTCCAGCGCCACAGGGTGGTGCGCGAGTAGTCGTTGGAGTACGAGGAGATCGCCAGGTCGGTCTTGCCGTTCCCGTCGAAGTCCCCGGCCGCCAACCTGCCCGAGGTGCCGCCGAAGCCGGTGTCGAGGAGATGTGTCAGCGGCTTGTCCTCGGTGAGCGGGCCCGGCCGCAGGGTGACCTCGCCGAATTCCCCGTGGGGCAGGCCCACCGCCACGTCCACGGAGCCGTCCTGGGTGAAGTCGCCCACGGCGAGCGAGGCCCCGGCGCCGCTGCCCGCCGTGCCCTGCGCGATCGTCCTGCCGCGCTCGAAGTAGCCACTGGACGAGCCGTACAGGACGACCACCGAGCCGTGGCCCGTCGCCGCCGGGTCGCTGCCGACATCCTCGCCCGGCGCCCCGACGACGACGTCGGTGAAGCCGTCGCCGTCCACATCGGCCGTCTCGACGGAACTGCCGAACGAGTCGTTCTTCTCGCTGGTGCCGGGGACGCCCGGGCTGTCCTGGCTGACCGAGGTGGTGAAGCTGCCTGCCCCGCTCGATCCGCCGTAAAGCACATGCAGGTAGCCCGCGGACTTCTTGTCGTCGATGTCCCCTCGGTACACGCCGACCACGGAGTCCGCGTACCCATCACCATTGAAGTCGGCCCCCTGGACGGCCCCCGCCTCCGGCGCCGCGCCCGCCGGCGTGACGAGCCCCGTCGACGCGAGGACGGTGGCGGCGCCGAACAGGGCGGCCGAGAGTCTCTTACTGCGCACAGGTACTCCACATCGCAAGGTGGGAAGGTGAGTTCACGTACTGGAGGGCGAGCCGATGCCTAAAGCCCCAGCACTTCGCCGTACTTGATGGCCCCGTGGGGCAGCGCGAAGCCGAACGGGGTCAGCGACTTGCCCAGCGGGTACGTCTCCTCAGTACTGCTCGGCGCGAACCAGACGCCACCCGACCTGGGCTCACCGGCGTTCTCCCCGGGTGCGCTCACCGCGGTGTCCCACAGGCCGTCGCGGTTGTAGTCGCCGACGGCCACCTGGGCGCCGAAGCGGTCGCCGGCCTCGGCCGTGCCGGGCATGTTCGTGGTGCTCTGGCTGCGGGCCAGACCGCCGTAGAGGCCGCGCTCCGTGCCGTTCATGGTGACGTATCCGCCCGCGTCCTTCACGGTGCCCACGTCCTCGCCGGGCACGCCGACCACCAGTTCCGGACGGCTGTCGCCGTTCAGGTCGCCCGCGGCCAGCGCGGCGCCGAAGTCGTCGCCCTCCTCGGCGGTGCCGCCGACCTCCGGGTTCGACTGGGTGACGCACTCGTTCTCGGTGCCGAACTGCGCCGTCTTCGAGCCCTTGAGCAGGAGCACCGCACCGCCGAGCCGATCCTCGCAATGCGTGGTCTCCGACTCGGGGTTGGGCTGTACGAGGCCGACCGCGAGGTCGTCCGTGCCGTCCCGGTCGAAGTCGGCGGCGGCGAGCGCGCTGCCGCGGTCGGCATCGGCGTACCACTGGGCGGGCTTGGCCTCGTCGTCCCAGCGCGTGATGAAGGTGCCGGAGTCCTCCATGGCCTGCCAGGTGGTGGCGAGGTCGTCCCGGCCGTCGCCGTCGAAGTCACCGGTGGCCAGGTCGTGGGTCCTGCCGCCCATGCTGTAGCTGCGCAGGGTGGTGGGGGTCACCGGGTCGGCGGTGAGCGGGCCCGGGCGGAACCGGAGCGAGCCTCGCTCCTCGCCGCTCTCGCCGTACGCGAGGTCGGTGTCGCCGTCACCGTCGTAGTCACCCGTGGCGATGGTGCTGCCGATGCCGCTGAACTCGGACGTGCCCCTGGCCACGGTGGTGCCCTTGACGTTCCACTCCGAGCCGTCCAGGACGGTGATGGTGCCCTCGCTGCCGCGCTGCTCGGAGTTGAGCGTCTCGCCGCTCGCGCCGACGACGAGCTCGAAGACGCCGTCGCCGTTCACGTCGACAGGTGCCACGGATGAGCCGAAGCGGTCGCCCGCCTCGGGCGTGCCGGGAATGCCTGCCTCAGCCTGGCTGATGACACCGGTGGACTGGCTCGGGCTCTGCGGGCCGCCGTAGATCACGCTGACGTAGCCGGCCTTGGCCTTGCCGTCCACCGTGGCGTCGGGCATGCCGACCGCGATGTCCGCGTATCCGTCGCCATTGAAGTCGAACCGCGGAGTCGCGACAGCCGCGGCGGCGCTCCCGGCGAGCGGCAGGGTCAGACCGGCTGCGGTGAGTGCCGCTACGGCGGCGGTGGCGGTCAGGGTACGTACGCGCACGGTGGAACTCCGGTAGTCGCAGGGGGAAATGAGGGGGAAGGGCTTCCGGGGATGTGACTCACGAGGCGTACGAAGGGTTGTGCGAAGGTGGCCGCGCAGTGAACACGTCTTGCTTCAGCTCGAGTTCCAAGGTCGGTGTCTACCAGCGCACCGGGAGCTCTTGCAGGCTCCGCATGAGACTGGTGCGCCACTGCGGTGTGCCATCACCGTCGAAGGCCAGACGGGGGAAGCGGTCCAGCAGGATGCGCAGGGCCAGGGCCGCCTCCAGGCGGGCAAGCGGGGCACCGAGGCAGTGGTGCAGGCCGTGTCCGAAGGCGAGGTGGGCGCGGGTCGCGACCGGATCGCGGCGGATGTCGAACCGTTCGGGGGCGGGGAAGCGCGCGGGGTCGCGGTTCGCGGCGGCGATGGAGAGCACGACACGCGCGCCCGCCGGTATCCGGGCGCCGCCGAGGTCGATCGCTTCGACGGCGTAGCGGTAAGTACCCGCCGGCGCGGGCGACTCGAAGCGGAGCGTCTCCTCCACGGCGCCCTGCAGCAGCTCGGGGTCAGCGCGCAGGGCAGCGAGTTGCTCGGGGTGGCTGAGCAGCAGGTGGACGGCGTTGGCGATGAGGTTGACGGTGGTCTCGTGCCCTGCCACGAGCAGCAGAAAGGCCATGCCGAGCAGTTCTTCCGGGGTGAGCCGGTCGGTGCCGTCGCCGTCGTGGGTGCCGTTGTGGGTGCCGTCGGTGCCGTCGTGGGTGCGGACCAGGGCGTGCAGCAAATCGCTCTCCGACGTGTCCCGCAGCCGCCGCTTCTCCTCCGCCAGCCCCGCGAGGTAGGCGGCCATCTCCCGCGAGGCGCGGGCGGACTGCTCCGCATCGTCGAGGGAGACGACCTTCGTGGACCACGCCCGGAAGGCGGCCCGGTCCACTTCTGGCACGCCGAGCAGCTCGCAGATGATGGTGAGCGGCAGCGGATAGGCGTATGCGGCCACAAGGTCAGCTCGGCCGTCAGCGGCCACGGCGTCCACAAGCTGACCGGCCGCCTCCTGAATGCGGGGCCGCAGCGCATGGACGCGGCGGGCGGTGAACTCGCGGGCCACCAGCGTCCGCAGGCGGGTGTGATCGGGCGGATCGGCCTGGAGCATGTTGCGGCCCACGGCATACAGCCCGTCGTCCTCGAAGTCGGCAGAGTGCCGCACGTCATTGCGCAGCCGGGGGTCGACGAACGCGGTGCGCACTTCCTCGTGTCCGACCACCAGCCACGACTCGTCCCCGGTGGGGAAACGCACGTAGTGGACAGACCCGCGGGAGCGCAGCGCGGTGAAGGCGGAGTAGGGGTCTGCGGTGAAGTCGTCGGTGAGGTCGGTGAGTCGGACGGTGGGGTGCTGTGTGCGCATGGGCGACTCCTGGACAGAAGTGGGGATCACTCCCCGTTTATATGCCAGAGGCGACCCTACACGAAGTGGGGAATGGTCCCCGTTTTGGTCTTCGGGGGCAGCGCCCAAAGGTGTCCGGATGACCACGGCGACGCCGGGCTCTTCGACCACGGCCGTTAGCCACACCGCGGCCCGCCGCGACAGCCGTTGTCGCGAGCCGAACCAGCCGTGGCACCGGGCGGTTGGCAAATATGGATAAACACCCTTAAAGCCACCCTCAGAACAGGGCAGCGGTACAAGTACAAGATCCGTGCCCTCTTCCTCTATCCGCACGGCGCGGGATACCCCTGAGACCGAGCGGCCGGTCGGCGGGCGTAGCGCGCAAGGGAGTGCACCATGGGCGATGAACGGTTTGAGGGCGGCTGGCAGGTGGACGGACGCTGCATGAATTGCGACGTCGCCCGGCAGCTTGCCCCCGACCTGATCGGTGAGGTCGACGGCCGCGCGGTCGTCCTGCACCAGCCGCACAGCCAGAGCGAGATCCGGCAGATCCACACCGCTGCGCACGCCTGTCCCACCCGGTCGATCCGTCCCCCGACCGGGCGGCTGGATGCGGCACTGGACCCCTTCCCGCTGGCTCTGGACGACACCGTGTACTTGTGCGGGCACAACTCCCCGCACACCGCAGGGGCCAACTCCTATCTGCTACGCCGCGCCGACGGCACCGTGATGATGGTGGACACGCCGCGCTGGAGCACTTCGCTGGCCGCGCGCTACGAGGCGCTGGGCCCCGTCACCGACATCCTGCTCACCCACCGCGACCACGCGGCGCACGGCCGTCGCTACGCCGATCATTTCGGCGCACGGTTGTGGATTCACGAGGGTGACCTCGATGCCGCCCCGGACGCTGACTGTGTGCTCCGTGGCACCGACCCGGTGGAGATCAAAGGCGGCGTAACCGCCTTCCCCTTGCCCGGACATACGCGGGGCAGCGTGCTCTACCTCGCGGACGAGCGGTACTGCTTCAGCGGCGACAGCTTCTACTGGTCGCGCACGACAGCGGACATCGAGGTGGCCGACAGTGTCACCTGGTATTCCATCGAGGAGCTGGCCGCCTCCCTGGCCCGTACCGCCCACCGGCTGCACTTCGAGTGGCTGCTACCCGGCCATGGCGACCGCCAACGCCTCCCCGGCGACGACATGGCACAGCGACTGCGGCAGCTGACGGCGCGTACCCGAGAACTCCGGCCCCGCCCCGTCGACTTCACCGCGATGCGCTGGTAACAGCCCTGACCCGCGGGATTGAACGGCGTCTTGGTCGACGAGTTCGAGGCCGCGGCTACGCGGCGCCCGCCGCTGCCAGTACCGCGACCGGCAGGAGCAGAATCCACTGCGGAAGCCGGAGTAGTGGTCTGGGCCAGCCGACGGACAGCGTGACGGCCAGGAAGGCTGCCGCGTACGCGATGAAGTGCGCGGCAACAAACCATGCCACCAGGCCGGTCTCCGTCGTACCGTCCGTCAGGGAGAGGTAAATCAGAGCGAGTCCGGAGAGCACCAGGTCGATGCTCACCATGTGCCACACGGCGTGCAGGACCCGCTTGGGTTCGTCCGCGAGCCCACAGGAGAGCAGCGGGCGCACCACATCGCGGTGCCCGCCGACGATGTGCACTGCGGCCACGCCGAGCGCGGTGATCCCTGCCGCGAGAAGCCAGCCGTTCATCGGACCTCGATTCCTTTGGCCACGACAGCGGCCAGCAGTGCGGCCAACTGCGGGTCAGGGTGTTCCCCGACCAGCCCTATGTGGAAGAACACGGCTCCTGCCAGCGTGTCCAGGACCAGGTCCACGGGCGTTTCGGCCGCGATCTCCCCGCGCGCCACGGCGCGTTCGAAGACGATCAGCAGCCGTTCCTTCGAGGGGGCCAGGAAGTCGCTGCGGATGCGTGCCTTCAGCACCGGATCTGCGGCGAAGTCGGCGAGCAGCCCCGGAAGTACCGCCGCGGCGGCAGGCGCGTGGAACTCGTCGACCAGGCCCTGCAGCAGTACGGTCAGGTCCCCGGCCAGCGTTCCGGTGTCCGGGGTCGGGGCATTGTCGGTGGTCGTGAAGACGGCCTCGAAGACCAACTCCGGCTTGCCCGGCCACCGCCGGTAGATCGTGTCCTTGCCGACACCGGCCCGCGCGGCCACCGCCCCGATCGACGTCGCGGCGTAGCCGACCTCGACCACCAGCTCTGCGGCCGCGCCGACGATCGCTGAGTGCGAGCGGGGATTCCTGGGACGCCCCCTGGAGGGCGGGGAGGAGCTCATGACATTTACCATACGGGTCGACCCGTATGGTAAACAACCCCGGTCGGCGTCAGAGGACATCACTGCTGCAGAGCATGCACACGCACGATGAGACGAGCCACGGCATCGCACCAACCACAACGCCTCAACGCCCTTACTCAAGACCGCTTAGAGCCAGGACTCGCTCCGGCCGTGCGCACATCCAGGGGGACGCCGCCGATGCGGTATCCCTGTTCGTCGAGCAGATGGCCGCTGAGCTTCAGCGGCCACAGCGCCACGGCCCGGTCGGTGATCTCCAGGCCGGGTACGCGCTGGGCGAGTCGTACCTCGAAGCGCTGCACGTCGGCGAGGGACTTCACCCAGGCGACGACGAGGACGTTGTTCCGGCCGGTGACGCCGGCGCACAGCCGCACCTCACGGGCTCCGGTGACTCCGCGCGACACGCGCTCCAGCTCCCCCGCGGCCACCCGCCCCCATTGGATCACCGTGATCGGCCACTCCGACAAGGGGCGTGCGACCTCGCAGCGGGTCTGGAGCATGCCGGCGGCGAACAGCCGGCCGAGCCGTCGGCGGACCGTGTCCGGGCTCGCCCCGCAGGCGTCGGCGAGCGCGCGGTGGGTGGCGCGGCCGTTCATGGACAGGGCGGCGACGAGGGCGTGGTCCAGGTCGGTGAGCGGGAAGACGGGGGCCTCGGCGCGGGCGGCACCGGTGTCGGCGAGGCGGGCGATCTGGGTGCGGTCGAGGACGCGCAGCCGCCAGCGGCTGCCCTCTGTGTAGACGATGCTCGCGAGGTGGGTACGGGTGGCGACGATGCCCGGCATGGCACCGATGCCGCGGGTCATCCAGTGGGTGAGCGCCGCGAGGTCCGGGGCCATCACGGTGAGCAGCAAGTCGCGGTCTCCGCTGACGTGTTCGACGGCAGAGACATGGGGCAGCTGGGCGAGGGCCTGGGCCACGGTCAGCAGGCTGCCGCTGGCGCAGTCCACCTCGACGAAGGCGAGCAGTCCCTGTCCCGCCGAGGCGAGGGCGGGTGACGGGGAGCAGCTGATCCAGGCGGCGCCGGCTTCGGTGAGCCGGTTCCAACGGCGGGCCATGGTGACGGCGTCGAGGCCGAGTACGGCGCCGATCTCGTTCCACCCGGCCCGTGGGGCGATCTGCAGTGCGTGCACCAGTGCCTGGTCGACGTCGTCGAGCGTCCGCACCGGGCTGCGCGCGGAATGCTGCGTCATTCGATGTCCCTTGCGCGTTTCCTGCAATTCAAGGCCGCCGGAAGGGTCAGGACTTCAGTCTTGCCCCACCGAAGGCCGGAACCGTATCAGGAGGTTGACGCAGCATGTCCGTACTGGAACGCGCCAGGGAACTCCAGCCCGATCTCGTGCGGCTGCGCCGCTCGCTGCACCGCGAACCGGAGCTCGGTCTGCGGCTGCCGCGTACACAGGAGAAGGTCCTTGCCGCGCTCGACGGTCTCCCGCTCGACATCACGCTCGGCCGGGAGTTGTCCTCCGTCACGGCCGTGCTGCGGGGTGGCCGGCCCGGTGGGGCGGTCCTGCTGCGGGGTGACATGGACGCGCTGCCGGTGGACGAACTCACCGGGGTGGAGTACGCCTCCGAGGTGCCGGGCCGGATGCACGGCTGCGGGCACGATCTGCACACCGCCGGGCTCGTCGGCGCGGCGACGCTGCTCGCGGACCGCCGGGAGAGCCTCCAGGGCGATGTGGTGTTCATGTTCCAGCCGGGCGAGGAGGGGCACAACGGCGCGGGCGCGATGATCGACGAGGGTGTCCTGGACGCGGCGGGCAAGCCGCTCGACGCGGCCTTCGCACTCCATGTGTCGGCCAACCGGCTGCCGGGCGGCTGGGTCGCGTCCCGGCCCGGCACCGTCATGACGGCGTCCGATGTCCTGCGGGTGACGGTGCGGGGCGAGGGCGGGCACGGTTCGGCTCCGCACCACGCCAAGGATCCGGTGCCCGCGGTCTGCGAGATGGTGACCGCGCTGCAGAACTGGGTGACACGCACCTTCGACATCTTCGACCCGGTGGTGGTGACCGTCGGACGGCTGCACGCCGGTACGCAGCAGAACGTCATCCCCGACACGGCCGAATTCCAGGCGACCGTACGCAGTTACTCAGAGGCCAGCCACGAGCGGCTGGCCCAGGGGCTGCCGCGCCTTGTGCGCGGGATCGCGGCCGCGCACGGCCTGGAGGCGGAGGTGGAGTACGAGATGCTCTATCCGGTCACGGTCAACGAGCCGGTCGCGACGGAGTTCGCCCTGGAGACGGCGCGCGAGCTGTTCGGCGCGGGCGAGGTGTGGCACGCCCCGCAGCCTGCCAGCGGCTCGGAGGACTTCTCGCTGGTCCTGAACAAGGTGCCCGGCGCGATGCTGATGGTCGGTGCGGCGCCCGAGGGCGTGGATGTGGAGAAGGCGCCGCAGAACCACTCCCCCCGGGCCGTGTTCGACGACTGGGTGCTCCACCGCCAGTCGGCGCTGCTCGCCGAGCTCGCGGAGCGGCGGCTCGCCGCGGGGACGTGCGCGTGAGTGCGCCGGGCGGGACGGAGGAGGTGGCGGCGCCCCGGGTCACCGCCGTCGTCGGTCTGCTGGTCGTCTTCGAGCTGGTGAGCGGTTTCCTCCAGGGGTCGGGCCCGGCGCTGGTGCCGGCCGTCCAGGACTGGCAGTCCATCAGCGCGTCGCAGGCGCAGTGGTACATGGCGGTCCAGTTCCTGGCCGCCGCGGTGGGGGTGCCGGTGTTCGGGCGGCTCGGTGATCTGTACGGGCATCGTCGGCTGATCCGGGTCGCGCTGGTCTGCGTCGCGGCGGGCACCGTCCTGGTCGCCCTCGCACCGAATCTGACGGTGCTGCTTGTGGGTCGTGCCCTGATGGGTCCGCTGGCGGCGCTGCTGCCGCTGGAGATCGGTCTCGTACGGGACCGGCTCGACCTCGAGGGAGCGCGGCGGGCGGTGGGGCTTCTCGTCGGCGCGCTCACCCTCGGCTCGCTCCTCGGCCACGGTCTGGCGGGCCCCCTGCTCGAACTCACCGGTGGCGTCCAGGCGACGCTCTGCGTCCTCGCCGTGATCGCGTCCGCCTGTGTAGTCCTCTCGTACCGCACGATCCCCGAGTCCCGGACGCGCGCGCCCGGCCGGATGGACTGGGCCGGGGCGCTGCTGCTCGGCCTGGCGCTGCTGCTGTTTCTCGGTACGACGGCACGCGGCCAGGCGTGGGGCTGGACCTCGCCGCTCACCCTGGGCGGTCTCGCCATCTCCCTGTCCCTGCTCGCCTGGTGGGTCCGGCTCGAACGGGACCGGCCGCACGCCCTGGTCGACGTCCGGGCAGTGGCCCACCCGCAGTCCGCGCCGTACTACATCTCCGGTTTCGTCTTCGGCGCCGTGATGCTGGGCGGGCAGGCAGTCGCCATCTCGTACCTTGCCGCGTCGGCGGCCGACGAGGGGTACGGATTCGGGCTCACGACCTGGGAGATCAGCGCGTGGGGCGCAGTGCCCCATGTCCTTGCCTTCGCCGGGGCGAGTCTCGTGGCCCGGGTGGCGGCCCGCACCGGTTACCGTCGCGTCCTGTTGCTCGCCTTCACACTGATGGCGGCCGGCAGTGCGGGGCTGATCGCCGCTCACACCACACTGCCGCTGTTCGCGCTGGCTTCCGCCGTTGCCGGCTTCGGCATGGGCCTGGCCATGGGCGGCCTGCCCACCCTGATCGTGGAGCGCAGCGCCACGGACCGCACGGCGAGTGCGACCGCCGTCTACAACAACCTCAAGACCCTGGGCGGCAGCGTCGCGGGCGCGGGCGCGGCGGTCGTCCTCGGCTCCCTGGTCGTCGGGGATACGGACGTCCCGGCCCTCTCCGCCTATCTGACGATCTGGGGACTGAGCGCGCTGCTGTGCGTGGGCGCGCTCATACTCCAGGCTCTGACCAATCGTCGGGTGGAGGTCGCGGGTGCGGCGAGGAATCGCGGCTCGGATGCTCATACGCAGAGCGGCGTGGCCACCTCGTCGGGGTCGGCCGGTGAGTAGCGGGCGAGGTCGCGTGACGATCGGCGGTGTCGTCAGTCGACGATCTGGTCCCCGTCAGGTACGTCCTCGACCGTGACCAGGGCGTGGGGCAGCCCGAGTCCCAGGGACACCGCCCGGGCAATCCCGTCGAAGTCCTGGCCTGTCGGGATCGGCACCTGCTCCCCCTCGCCGTACCCCTCAATCGCCTTCACGAAGTAGCTCGGGTGCCAGGCGCCGACGGCTCCCTTGACCTCGATCGCGGTCACGGGGCGATTGCCGACGAGGTCCTTGAGCGCGGCCAGAATCTCATCGGACCGCAGTTCACCCGGTACTTGGAACAGGCTGGCGTGAGCACCGACGAGGCCGCCGTCACGCAACCGCACGGTCACGGTGAGGCAGCTGGTGACGCTCGGATAGGTGATCACGCCTCCGGGTGCGACCTCCTTGACCTGTCCTTCCGCGACCGTCGCCCTGTCGGGTGCCGCCAGGCTGCTCCCCACGTGCGGCCGTTCGGCGGCGGGCTCGTACGCCTGGGCTGCAGGGCTGAGCCCGAGTTGCAGGGCGAGCAGTGCCGTCGGCAGAGCCATGGCACCCATCACGGCAGCCCTGCGTCCTGTCGTCCGGACTGCTCGGCGGGCATGGTGGAGCGGCTGGTGCGCTGGCACGGGTCTCCCCTGAAGAAAAAGCTGGGCCCATTGCCCGCGACTGCGGGCCGACGGCTGACTGGCTGATCACTCTACCGAGCAGGGTCGCCGTGGCAGTTCGCGGGAACTCTCCGCAAGGCGGTTGTACCGCGAGGGTCAAGCCTTGCCGGCCCGCAGCACTGACAACACCCCGGGCCAGTAGGGCTAGTTCACGCGTTCACGAGCAGCGAGAGGCTGAGTCTGCCTTCGTCTCGATCGAAGATGACGGGGCGTGCCAGCAGGCACGTTGGCCCCCGGCCCGGGATGGACGCGAAGAAGGCCGCCGGGGTACTCGAAGGGCGGAGGACGAAGGGCGCTTTCGCTACTCCTGACTGCTGCCGGATCACAGCCAGCAGCGGCTGACGCGCCGTTCGGTCACTGTTCGACGCCCATCAGCGGCCGTCCTCACTGTGATCGGCGTCTGCTATGCAGTGACCGGCGAGCGGGACTGGACACGGGCCAGTTGGCTCTCCCCCGCGCATCGACCCCGGACGCTGGGTCCAGGAAGCTGAATCCGGCGCATTCTGGTGGTAGTGGGCCTACGGCTCCCGGCACGGTGCCAGCCTCCGCAGCGACCTGCTGTGGTTCACCCACATCGGGCAATGGTGGTGGATCGCGATGCTGTGGATACCCAGCTGCCTAGCCATCCTGGCAGTCCTGCGCCGCCGGGTGGCCGGCTCAGCGGACACCACACTCGCGCGCCGCGGCCCCCAGGGCGTCGACCGGCTGCTGAGTGCTCACCCAGCTCGTGCTGTGGCAGATCGGGTACGCGGCAGCCGGATTCCTGCTGGGAGCACTGTGGCAGGAACTGCCAGGACGACGCGGCCCGTCCAAAGCCATCCCGCTCGCCGTCGCCTACGCCGCGCCGATCGGCCTGTTCGCTCTGGGCAACTGGGGTCTGGACGAGGAACAGACATCCCTCGCCTTGGCCGCGGTGGCCATGCTTCTCATCCTCACACTGACCGGCGTCATGATGGACCTGGAGACTTTCAGCGGCGAACGCCCCTACTGGCACAGCCGTCTGAGCCTGCTGCGGTCCATCTACCAAATCCGCTACATATCGGTCCAGTTGGCGTGGATCCTCGCGCAGGCCGCAGCCATCGCCACGATCCTGCAGTACCTCGCCGACAACGGCGGTGTGCCGCCACAGTGACCGGTGGTCCACGGTGAACCCCACTCCCCCAGAGGGGGGCGGGAGCCTGGAGCGCGGGGTGAAGGCCCGGTGGCAGCCGCAGATCCGGGCCCCAAGGCGAGGGAGAAGGCGGCGACGACCGGCGGCATCGTCATCGACGTCCACGCCCGCCTCGGGGGGCCTTGAGGAAAATTGAGAAACTGCTGCTCAGGCACCGCGTGTTGGAGGCTCCGGAACGGCGCTTCTGTCCCGCGGCAACGGCTGGGCATCACCCGATGGCGCCCGGTCTCCTGCGAGCCTCTACAAGGCCGCCTCTCTCCAATGGCACCCGGACATGTCCACTGGCGACAAGCGAGTGTTCCAACTCCTACAAGAGACCTACAGGCTGTCCAAGTTCTTGGACTCGTGAGGTCACCACCAGGGCAAGCGCTGGTCCTCCGGGTTTCCGCCACGTGTCACGCAAGGCTCCCGTGGTGGGCCTCGGGGCGCTGACCGCCGGGATAGTCGCCTGGCTCATCGCTGAGAGCCGGCCCAGCGACAAGTCAGCATAAGACGAGCTCCCCGCGGACAGTGGGGACTGCGGCGATTAGTGCCGCTTCAGGCAACGTTCAAGCGGCATTAGGGTGCGGGCGGAAGTTGCAGGTCGGTGCAGTCGTGCCGCTCGGCCGCACGCTTGGCGAATGCGGCCAACGCGGCTCGCGCGAAGGACGGATTATCGGACGTCGCGCTCTGCGGGCTGATCTGGAACAGGGCGCGGGGCCCGTCCCCCGGACAGTCGGCACTCGCCCAGAAGAACTCCTCGGTTTCCTCACCGCTGCCGGCCGGCTTCGCGTTCAGTCTGCTGTGCAGGCTGTCATTGCGCTCGCGCAGGGCGTAAGGGCCGAACGAGGCTTCCAGGCGATAGCCGTCATCGGTGCCCTCGTCGTCCAACAAGCACACCGCGGAGGGCGCGAACTGGTCTGCGGGAGTCTCCGTGACTGTGTCGATCTGCTGGTCGCGCGCCCAGGGCAGCCCAGCGCAAGTGCCATTGGCCTCCTGTGGAGTTGAGGAGCCTGACACTGGGTCGGCGACCTGCACGCGGGCGCCCGGCTTGCTCTCGCAGCCCCAGCGATCGGCGGCGTTGACGGCGGTCGCGGTGACCAGCTCGGCCACCCGGCGGCTCACGCTCTTGTTGGGCTCCTCCTCGGTGAGCTGCGCGGTGGCAGTGATCGCCCTGTCCTGGTTGGTGCACGGAAGAACGACCGCGGTGTTCACGCCGTCGGTGAAGCCCCGCCAGCCCCCGCCCATCGGTGTGGGAAGTGCCTTTGCGCGCAGCCGCGGGAGGTAGAACTTCAGGTCGATGGGGGCGCTGTTGGGGATGCGTGCGGCGGTGACGACGATGTCCATGCTTTCGACCCAGCAGAAGTCGTACCCCTGCTTGGGCGTGCCCTCTCCAACGTCGTGGGGCAGTCCCGTGGCCGGGTCGGACGGGAGGCCCGTGAGGGCCACAGCCTCCTCGTACGGCAGCACGCCGCCGCAGTACGACTCGAGCTTGTCTTCGTAGCGCCAGCGTTTCCCGGTGTCGCTCAGGCGATACCAGCCGTAGCCGCCGAGCAGCGCCAACACCACCGCCAGAGCGCCGACCCATGCCCAACGACGAATTCCCCGCACCCTCTACCCCCGTGATCGACCAGTCGCCGCACCCTACTCCCGGTCTGCCATGCACACGTCCGCAGGAACCTTGACCGCAGCAGACGCCCCAGCCGTTCCCGCGGGAAACCCCGTTCCGGAGCCCTCCAACACGTGGTGCCTGAGCAGCAGTTACTCAATTTTCCTCAAGGCCCCGCCTCGGGTATGCCGGGGCGCCAATGGGTTCGACGGACGAGGACCGCATCCGACACCTCACCGTGGCTCTCCCGCCGCAACACGCGGCCCGCCTCTTCGCCGCCCAGGAACAGGGCGTAGGCGAACCGGGCGAAAGCCGTCCCATGAACCGACGCCTGCGCCCGCCCGTCCCGGCCGAGAGGCCGGTTCAGCCGTGGAGCAGTTCCGCGACGTGTGCGTAGGAGTCGTCCGCGTAGCCGGCCGCCATCCCGCGGGTGGCGATGTCGTGGGCGGCCGCGATGACCGCACTGTCCACCCCCCGGCTGCGGGAGGCGTCGAGGACGTGGGACATGATGGCCGCCGCCGAACGGAGATTGGAGCCACCGGCGGGGTAACTGCCGGTGTCGACCTGCTCGGCGAAGGCGTCGATCACCTCGGGCAGGAGACCGGCGATCCCCTTGGCGTAGGGGGCGAGATCGGAGGCGGTGACGCCCTCGGCCCTGGCGAGGGCGAAGGCGTGGACGACGCCGGTCAGCGCCGTCCAGAAGATGTCGAGCAGCGCGACGTCGTGCGCTCCCGCACGGCCCGGGTCGGAACCCAGGTGTACGCAGGTGCCGCCGACGGCGCGCAGGCTGTTCCGGTGGAGTTCGAACAGGTCGGCCGGGCCGCTGTGGAGGACCAGCGTGGACGGGCCGCCGACAAGGTACGTCGGAACCATGATCGCTCCGTCGAGGTAGCCGATGCCGTGCGAGGCGGCCCACTTGGCGGTGGCGCGGGCGTCGTCGGGGGTGCCGGCGGTGAGGTTGACCAGCGTGCGGCCCTTGAGCGCGGCGGTGTGCGGGGCGGTGACGGCGCGGACGGCGTCGTAGTCAAGGACGCAGACCACCACGAGGTCGTTCGCCGCGATCGCCTCGGCGGCGGTCGCGGCCTCGACGGCGCCGTTCTCCACGAGGCCGTCCGCACGGCCCGGGGTACGGTTCCACACGGTTGTGGGATGGCCTTCGGCAAGGAACGCCGCAGCCAGGGCCCGGCCCATCGGGCCAAGGCCGAGAACGGTGACGGGGGAAGCAGAAGACATGGGGAACTCCGAGGTCGTGACGGTGACCGATCCGCACACGTGCGGGATGGGTGTGGCCGTCGGGGTGTTCGAAGGTAAGTGGAAGTCGTTCATCATGTGGGCGCTCGCCGACGGTCCGCGCCGTTTCGGGGAGACCAGGCGACTGGTCACCGGCATCAGTGAGAAGGTGTTGACCCAGCAGCTGCGGGAGCTCCAGGCGGACGGGGTCGTGCACCGAGAGGACTACGACGAGCAGCCACCTCGGGTCGAGTACTCGCTGACCGAGCAGGGCCATCGGCTCTACGAACTGCTGGAACTGCTCTCCGCCTGGGGTCAGGACCACCTGACCACAAGGGCAGGGGCGGTAACGGACGAGGGACTTGGCGCGCCTCCATCAGACTCCCCGACCGCCGGTTCTTGATCAAGTACGTACCTTCAGGTACGTGCCACGCCCCCTCCGGTCCGGTGTTCGCGGGATCGCCAACAGTCGTGTGCGCGCCACCCGGACACGTGCCCTTGGCCGGCGCCCCTCACGTCCGACTCCCATCACCTCCTCGATCGAGCGGTTCTGGCCGCCGGGCAGGCGATACGCCTCCGGAGGGCCAGCAGGGCCGGGTGTGACAACCTCACGGCCAGCACGGCCTGTTGGACGAGGTACCCATCCGAAGTCTTAGCCGACAGCCGCCGGAGGGGGGCGAACGGCCAACAGTCCAGGAAGACTTGTCGCCCCCGTCATGCGCGCGGGCCCCCGATCGTGTTCGAGGGCCCGCGCGGTCTCTACCTCTGCCTGCCGTTCACGCCCGACGCAGCGCGGAGCGGCCCGCGTAGCGCCCCGAGTCGCCCAACTCCTCTTCGATTCGGATCAGTTGGTTGTACTTCGCCGTGCGGTCGGAGCGGGAGAGCGAGCCGGTCTTGATCTGACCGCAGCCGGTCGCCACCGCCAGATCCGCGATGGTGGTGTCCTCCGTCTCGCCCGAGCGGTGCGACATGACAGCTGTCCAGCCCGCCTCGTGGGCCGTGGCCACCGCGGTCAGCGCCTCGGTCAGGGTCCCGATCTGATTGACCTTGACCAGGACCGAGTTGCCGACGCCGGTGCGGATGCCCTCGCGGAGCAGCGTCTCGTTGGTGCAGAACACGTCGTCGCCGGTGAGCTGACAGCGGTCGCCGACGCGGGCGGTCAGCTCGCGCCAGCCGTCCAGGTCGTTCTCCGCCATCGGGTCCTCGATGGAGACGACCGGGTAGGCGTCGATGAGCTTGGCCAGGTAGTCGGCGTGCTCGGAGGGGGTGCGGCGTACCCCTTCGCCCGCGTAGTCGTACACCCCGTCGCGGAAGAACTCCGACGACGCCGGGTCCATGATCAGGCCGATGTCCGTGCCGGGGCGGTAGCCGGTGCGCTCGATGGCGGTCATCACGAAGTCGAGCGCTTCCTCTGCGGTACGCAGCGCGGGCGCGAAGCCGCCCTCGTCGCCGACGCCCGTGGAGTGCCCGGCGGCCAGCAGGTCACGGCGCAGGGTGTGGAAGACCTCGCTGCCCATGCGGACGGCTTCGGCGAAGGTGTCCGCGCCCACGGGCGCGATCATGAACTCCTGGAAATCCAGCGGATTGTCGGCGTGGGCGCCGCCGTTGACGATGTTCATCATCGGCAGCGGCAGGAGGTGGGCGTCGGCGCCGCCGAGGTAGCGGTAGAGGGGCTGACGGTGGGCCGCCGCGGCGGCCTTGGCGGCGGCGAGGGAGACGCCGAGGATCGCGTTGGCGCCGAGCCGGGACTTCGTGGCGGTCCCGTCGAGGGCTACCAGCTCGGCGTCGAGCCCCGCCTGGTCCGCCGCGTCCCGGCCGCGCAGGGACGCCGCGATCTCCCCGTTGACGTGGGCCACCGCGCGGTCGACACCCTTGCCGTGCCAGCGCGCGGAGTCTCCGTCGCGCAGTTCCACGGCCTCCCGGGCACCGGTGGAGGCGCCGGAGGGGACAGCCGCGCGCCCCAGGGATCCGTCCCCCAGGACGACGTCGACCTCGACGGTGGGGTTGCCGCGGCTGTCGATGATCCGGCGGGCGGTGACGGTCTCGATGGCGGCGTTGATGCTTCCGACTGCCTTTGTGGACATGGGAGTTCCTCCCCGTTGTCGTGTGCCGTGGCCCCGGCTGCGACAACGCTGGCGCTGAGCCCGACAAGGCCAAACCCTACAGCAATGCTGCTCAGTTTTGCTGTGCAGCATTGCTGTGCAGGTCAGCTGCACAGCAACGCTGACCAGCGATGCTGACCAGCGGGGTAAAGTGCCCTATGCCCACCTCGGAAGCCGCCGCCATCGCCGCCGAACTGCGCACAGCGATGGGCAAGCTCACCCGACGCGTCAAACAAGAGGACCGCATCCCGCTGGGCCAGGCCGCCGTGCTCGGTGCACTCGATCGCAACGGCGCCATGACCACCAGCGACCTCGCCACCGATCAGCGCGTACGCCCCCAGTCGATGGCCCGGGCGGTGGGCCTGCTCATGGAACAAGGCCTGATCACGCGCCGCGCGCACCCCACGGACGGCCGCAAGTCGCTGGTCGAACTGTCGGACGCGGGCCGGGCCGCGCTCGAGGCGGAGCGCGGCCGCAGGGCCGGTTGGCTCGCGCAAGGCATTGAGGCCGAACTCACGGATGAGGAGCGGGTGTTGCTGGCACGGAGCGCGGCCCTGCTGGAACGGCTCGCCACACGCTAGTGCCCCGAGGTGATACAGCCGCTCCGCGGCGGGCACTCTTTCGCGGGCCGTGCCCCTGCGCGAACCTCGCTGGTGGACTCGACGATCTGCCGGTGCACCGCCAGTAAAACGCGCTTACGGCCCGGATATCGTCCTGCCATGACAGACGAAGATCCTGCCGATCACGTCGCCGCATGCTCCATCACCCCGCGTCTGACCACCATCCGGCGCCCCGCCTGCGAGGGAGTCGCCGGCGCGGATGAACCCCCCGGAAGCGTCAGACGTCCCGAGGGCTGTCCGTCGCCGACGCCGTGTCGTCGGTACGGAGGCCGGCGGCGTGCCTGGCGGACAGTTCAGGCGGGGTCTTCCCTGCGGCGAGGTGCTCCAGTACTTCCGCGAGTTCCCGGCAGGCACTCTGCACCGATCGTCGGGTGGCACGCTGTTCGGCGGCCATGGCAGACAACAAGAGCGCCGTCAGCGCGGTGGCACCGTTGAACGCCTGAAGTTTGGTCATGATCTCGATGGGCGACAGGTGGAGGAAGGCCCCTTGCTGCGTATTCGCCTCGAATGTGGTCAGCACCGACGCGAACAACGCGCACAACATGCTCCCTGCCAGCTGGAAGCGCAACGCCACCCAGATGAGCAGCGGGAAGACGAGGAAAAGCAGGCTCAAGTCGCCGAGCACAGCCACAGGCACGACGATCAGGGCCGCAAGGCCCAGGCACAGCATCTCCTTCCAGCGCCTCAGTCGCAGTGGTCCAGTGGCGCCCACCAGCACGAGGAGGAGCGGAGTGACCAGCAGGACGCCCATCGCATCGCCCACCCACCAGGCCAGCCACACAGACCAGAACTGCCCCGTCCCCAGTCCACCGGTCACCACCTGCAGCCCGACCCCCGCCGTAGCACTGATGAGCATGGCTCCGAGCCCGCCGAGGAAGACCAGGGCCACGCCGTCCCGCAGACGTGAGATTCCGACCCGGAAACCGGCCCGTCGCAGCATCAGATAGGCGCAGAGCGGGGCGATGGTGTTGCCCGCCACGGTGACCAGCGTGGTGAGCTGAGGGGTGGTGAGGGACGCGATGATGAGGAAGGAACCAACAGCGATCCCGGGCCAGACCGCCGCCCCGAAGACAAACAGTGCGGCGACGGCGACGCCGGTGGGCGGCCAAATGGGTGTGACGATCACTCCTTCGACGGTGAGTCGACCGAGCAGGCCCAGACGCCCGGATACGTAGTAGCAGGCAGCCACGGCCAGTGCCTTAAGGAGTACCTCCAAGGGCTGCCGGAACCGCCGAGTCACCAACACAGAGCCATCAGACACCGACCGGACCGCTTCGGCCATGCGAAGGCCCTGCCCATGTCCGAGCGCGTCCACAGTCTTCGGGGCCTCTTCCCCCTCTCGCCTCAGTCCACGGGCGTGCGTGGGACACCACTACAGGGCGCCGGCGTCGTGGCCGACGACGAGGACGGCGGCATCGTCCTCATGCCCCACCGTGTCCGCCAGCCGCATTACACCGCTTACGAGAGCGTTGATGCCCAACCCGGCAGCGGTGGTGATCTCGGCCAGGCGCATCACCCGCCGCAGGCCGTCATCGAGGCTCAGCGACGGCCCTTCCACCACTCCGTCGGTCAGCAGCACGACGACACCACCCGTGGTGAGCCGGCGGCACACCACGGGGTACTCGGCGCCTTCGAGCACGCCGAGCGGAGGGCCGCACTCGCCTTCGTCGACACCGGACCGGCCGTCGGCCGTGGCCCAGATGTGGGGAATGTGACCGGCCCGAGCGCACTCCACGACGCCGGTGGCCGGATCAAGCCGGAGAAAGGTGCATGTCGCGAAGAGGTCAGCGCCCAGGGCGACCAGGAGATCGTTGGTACGCGCGAGCAGTTCCCCTGGGTCGCCGGTGACGGAGGCCAGCGCACGCAAGCCCACACGGACCTGTCCCATGAACGCAGCGGCCTTGATGTTGTGCCCCTGCACGTCACCGATGGACAGGCCGATACGGCCGTCGGGCATCGGGAAGGCGTCATACCAGTCTCCCCCGACGTTGAGCCCGTGATTGGCGGGCATGTAGCCCACGGCCAGCCGGACGCCAGGAGGCTGCGGAAGGTCATGAGGCAGCATGCCGCGTTGCAGCGCCACTGCCAGCTCAACCCGGGAGCGCTGCATCTCCGCGAGCTCCCGGGCCCGGGCAGTCAGCGCCCCGAGCCTGGCAAGCAGCTCGTCACCGTCGTCGGCCGCCTGCGTACGGAACATTGATCGCCCCGGTTCCGCGAGAGCACCCCGCGTCAGTTCAGCTGGTCTCCGCCACATGCACCATGCACCACTGGCACAACCTCGCGATCAAGTCTGCCCGCAGATGGCGACCGTCGCACCCTGTCACGCCTCCCCCACGCACCAGGGGCGCCGACAGAACCATGAGTAAGCGCGCGCTCATCGTCATCGCCCGACCGGAACGAACCGCGCACCGACAGCGAGCGGCACCGGGTCAGAACCGGGCGTGCGTGGTGATGTCCGACTCGAACTGGTTGATCATCTGAGGCGTCACCGTGGGACGGCATTGACCGATCGCCTTCAGATAGTCCGCCGTCCTCGCGCCCGGCATCGGCTCCGCGGCGGCCGTCTGCCCGCCGACCGAGACCAGATCGCGCTCGAAGGAGTTCTGGGCGGCGATCCGGGCGGCGTGCTCGATGTCAGCGGGCGTGAACAGGTCGCTCGCCGCCACCAGTTCGTCGATGTCCACCTCCGGTCTGCCATCGGTGTAACGCGCCCAGATCGCCGCCCGGGCCGCCTTGTCCGGCGTACCGATCGGGATCAGGTAGTCGAAACGACCGGGGCGCAGGAAGGCCGGATCCAGGGAGCGGATCGAGTTCGTCGCACAGACCAGGAGCCGCTCGTCGCGCTCCCGGAAACCCGGAATGAGCTTGAGCAGTTCGTTGGTCACCCCGTGCATCCCACCGGGCTGCGCCGGTTCCTGGCGGACCGGGGCGATCTCCTCGACCTCGTCGATGAAGACCAGGACTCGTTCCAGCTCAGCGATGGCTGCGAATGCGGAACGCAGCGCCGCCGCCAGATTGCCGCCGTCGGCCAGCCGGGAGGGCAGTATCTCCACGAACGGCCAGCCGAGCCGCGAGGCGATCGCCCGCGCGAAGGTCGTCTTGCCGGTACCCGGCGGGCCGAACAGGCCCACCGCCCGCGGCGGGCGCACACCGTGTCGCGCCGCACGCTCCGGCTCGGCGAGCGGAAGCACGACCCGCCGTTCGATCAGGTCCTTCTCACGCTCCATGCCGCCGACCTTGGCCCACAGGTCTCCGGGCAGCAGCCGGCCGCCGAGGTCATCGAGAAGGCTGGCGGCAGGCCCGTGCACCGGCTCGACCTTCTCGAAATAGGCGACGGCGGGCCGACGGGTGTAGCCCGCATTGAGCAGTCCGTCGCCGAACAGGTCCTCCTCGGGCAGGACATAGGCGATCCGGCCGACCCGTGCGGCGACAAGGCGGCGTTCAAGTTCGACCAGGAGTGCGCTGGCCAGGCCACGCCCACGCCAGGCCGGGGCAATCGCCATACGCATCACCCAGGCCCGCTCCCCGGCCACACAGGCGAGCGCCATCCCGATGGGTACGCCCTGGTGGACAGCGACGACGCCCGGCTGGCGAGAAGTCAGGGCACTGATGCACTCCGCCAGGGAGAAGACGGATTCCTGGCCGAGTTCGGCCGTGGTGTCAATCAGGTGGACGACCGCGGCGAGATCGCTCTCGCGGTAGTCATGGATCAGCCAGTTCACAGGCCCCGCCCCTCGATCAGTCTCGTTGTCGCACCGTTGCGGCGAGGCTAGAGACGCAGGAGGTCGCGGGTCGTTCGCCACAGTGCACAAGGCACGAGGGCGAGATGCTACAAACCGTCACTGGCGTACGGCGCCGAGCATGCGCGAAGCCCCCTCGGGCCGGCGCGACCCAGTACCTCGCGCGCCGGGCGTCCGGCGGCACTGACGGAGGTGGGGCCTCGTGCGGCTGCAGCGGCACGAGGCTGTCCGGGTGCTTCAGTTGAGTTGGGCCTCAGCGGAAGGCGTCGATGTTGCGGGCGACCCAGCTGTTGAAGGAGCGCGGGGCGCGGCCGAGGACTCGTTCCACGTCCGGGCTGATCCGCAGTTCGGCCGGATATGGGGCGGAGATGATGTCCAGGGTGTCGTCGGCGAGTTCCGCCGGCACGAACTGGGTCATCGCGGCCTTGGCCTCCTCGCGGGTGAGTTCATGGAACCGTACGGACGAGCCGAGCGCGGTGGCGATCGCCTCCGCCTGCTGACGCGGCGTGATCACCTCCGGCCCGGTCAGCGTGTACACCCCGCCGGTGTGCCGGTCGTCCAGCAGGCAGGCCGCCGCGACCTCGGCGATGTCGGCGGGGTCGATGACCGGCACCCCTACGTCGCCGAAGGGTGCGGCGACCGTCCCTTGCGTGCGGACGGACTCCGCCCAGGCCAGGGCGTTGGAGGCGAAGCCGCCCGGTCGCAGGACGGCCCAGTCCAGGCCGGACTCCCGCAACGCGTCCTCCACTGCGCGCACCGCGACCCGAGTCGGGCCGAGCGGCCTGGTCGCCACGCCCTGCGAAGACAGCAGGACGACGCGACGGACCCCACTGGCCGCGGCCAGGTCGATGATGTCGGTCGGCCTTGCTCCGGGAGCGTGCAGGTCGCCGGAGAGCAGGAGGAACAACGCCTTCGCCCCGTCCAACGCGGGCACGAGGCCGGCCGGCTCGGTCAAGTCGGCCGCCACATGCCGCACTCCGTCCGGCACGGCCACCGCGTTCCGCGACACCGCCGTCACCTGCTCGCCCGCCTCGGCCAAGGCCTGCGTCAAAGGCCGGCCCACATTCCCGGTAGCCCCGGTCACCACAATCATGTTCTGCTCCTAGTCCGTTGTGCACTGCGGTAAGTGACGCTAGGAGCCGGGCTTACTTTCCGTAAGAACATACCCAGAGGTAAGCTCCGGACATGAGGGAAGGCGCGCAGCTGACGCAGGGCGAGACGGGCAACCGGTATGACGTGTTTCACACCGACTGCCCCGCACGGAACGTGGTCGACCATGTGACCAGCAGGTGGGGCATCTGGGTGCTGATCTCCTTGCGGAGCAACGACCTTCGGTTCTACGAGCTGCGCGACAGCATCCAGGGCGTCAGCGAGAAGATGCTCGCCCAGACCCTGCGCGCGCTCGTCCAGGACGGCCTGATCTGGCGGGAGGTCGAGCCGACGACACCGCCCCAAGTCACCTACGGGCTGACTGAGTTCGGTCAGGACCTCGGCGAGCCACTGACAGACTTGTTCGACCGGATCACACAGCGGCTCTCGCCGCACAGCGCGGGATAGTGCCCTAGTAGGCAGCCACGTAGGTACATCCAGCCTGGCGTTCTTCGGCCTCGCCCACGAGCCGAGCCGCGGGCCAAGGCCCACCTCGACACCGCGACCACCACCCGCACCTGAACCCTCGGCAAGTTTCCGTGCTGCTCATTTTGCGTGGCATCGCCGACGCCTGGAAGGCCAAGTGGCCGCGCCGGGAACAGCCCGCCCGGTCGGCGCTGTTGCATCGACCGAGGCACCGGAGCCGCACAGTGGGGAATCGGGGACCACAAGGTCGTCCGCCCCACCAGGATTCGGTCCCCCGGGATCGCGGCATGCCCGCCGCGCACGTGGACCAAGACGTATTTTCTGCAGGAGGACTGTTTTATGGCTGACCGGCCTTTGACGCTTATGGCAGTGCACGCTCACCCCGACGACGAGGCCACCGGAACTGGAGGAGTCCTCGCGCGGTACGCGGCGGAAGGCATCCGCACGGTTCTCGTGACGTGTACCGACGGCGGTTGCGGTGACGGACCGGGAGGCATCAAGCCGGGCGATCCCGGCCACGATCCGGCGGCCGTCGCCTTGATGCGCCGTCAAGAACTTCAGGAGAGCTGCGACGCCCTGAAGGTCAGCGATCTGGAGATGCTGGACTATGCCGACTCCGGAATGATGGGCTGGCCGAGCAACGACGCCCCCGGATCCTTCTGGAAGACCCCCGTGGAGGAAGGCGCCGCCCGACTCGCGGAACTCATGCGGCACTACCGGCCCGATGTGGTCGTCACCTACGACGAGAACGGCTTCTACGGCCACCCCGACCACATCCAGGCCCACCGCATCACGATGGCGGCGCTGGAGATGACCGCGCTGACACCGAAGGTGTACTGGACGACGATGCCCCGCTCGATGATGCAGCGGTTCGGGGAGGTCATGCGCGAGTTCGGCGAGGACATGCCGGAGCCGGATCCTGCCGAGGCCGCCGCGATGGCCGAGATCGGCCTCCCCGACGATGAGATCACCACGTGGGTGGACACCACGGCGTTCAGCGGTCAGAAGTTCGACGCGCTGGCCGCGCACGCCAGTCAGGGCGAGAACATCTTCTTCCTCAAGATGGGCAGGGAGAGGTTCGGCGAGTTGATGGGCATGGAGACCTTCGTACGTGTCAGGAACACCACTGACGCGGCCGTACCCGAGAACGACCTCTTCGCCGGACTGCGCTGATCAGCCCGCCCGAGCGGGGCTCGGGACAGCGGAGCACGAGCAAGTGCCGATGCCTGTCTGTCTGACTGACTGCCACCGTGATCTACGCAGTCAGCCGGGCCGCCGAGGGTGACGGGGAGGTCCGTCCGATCGCGCCGTCCAGCGCGAGGTGCGGGCCTCCTTCGTGCACGTCCGGGAGCCATTGGCGGGCGCCGCCAAAACCACTCCGTCGCGTCACCGGATGGTGCGCAACCCCGTGACGAGCAGCTCGACCATGTGGCGCGCGTCGTACCGGTGGTGGGTGCCCGCGCTCGCGCAAAGCCCCCCGATGCCCCGCATGAGCTCCTGGGCGTCCTGGCCGGAGCGGATCTCGCCCGATTCGCCCGCGGCGGCGAGCAGTTGAGTGCACACCGGCACCAGCCGCTCGACGAAGTAGTCGTGCAGCGGATCGAAGCAGGGGTCGTCGGACTGCAGTACGGCGGCGAGTCCCTGCTTGGTGACCACGAAGTCGACGAAGCGGTCGATCCAGCGCTCCAGCGCGGCGTATGCGGTCGCGCTGTCCGCGAGCAGCGCGGGGCCCGCCTGCGCGAGCGCCTCGACCTGGTGCCGGTAGACGGCGACGATCAGATCCGCGCGCGTGGGGAAGTGGCGGTAGATCGTCGCCGTCCCGACGCCGGCCTCGGCTGCGATGTCGCGGATCGGCGCCTCCACCCCCGACGTGACGAAGACCGTGGCGGCCGCGTCGAGGAGCGCCTCCTCGTTGCGTCGTGCGTCCGCCCGTTTGGCCCGGACGACCGGCCCCGTGCCACGACGGCTGCTGTCGTTCACCGCGCCTCCTCCATCAGCGAACTTGTTAACCGGGACAGTGTCCCATATCGTAAACGGGACAGTGTCCCGTTTAAGTGAGGGTGGGCGTCCGATGGCGACATATCTGTTGGTGCACGGTGCTTGGCACAGTGGGGAGTGCTGGGAGCGGGTGGCCCCGCTGCTGACCGAGGGCGGGCACCGGGTGGTCACGCCAACGCTGACCGGCTACGGCGACACGGTGCATCTGGCCGGTCCGGAGGTCGGGCTCGACACGCACATCGACGACATCGCCAAGGTGATCGCCGAGGAGGACCTCACCGATGTCGTCCTTGTGGGCCACAGCTACGCGGGGCTCGTCGTCTCGGGCGTGGCCAATCGAGTCCCGGAGCGCATCGCGTGTCTGGTGTATCTCGACGCCATGTTCCCCGCGGACGGCGAGAGCGCGGCCGATGTGCTGCCGGTGACGCAGCAGCTGATCGACCGGGCCCTGGCGTCCGAGAGCGGCTGGCGGATCCCGCCGCCTCCGGAGATGCCGCCGCCCGCGGGCCTGTTCGGGGTCACTGACCCGGCGGACCTCGCCTGGCTGCGCACGATGCTGTCGGATCAGCCGGTGCGCTGCCTCCAGCAGAGTGTCCGCCTCGACAACCCCGCCATGGACATGGTCCCGCGGGCGCACATTCACTGCACCGTCGGTCAGCCCGAGGGCATCACCCGGAGGCCCGTTCCCGCGACACAGCCCAACGGAACCCCGTCCCTCGTATGGGAGTTGGCGACCGGACACGACTGCATGATCACCGAGCCGGCCCGGCTCGCGGAACTGCTGCTCAAGCTCGGCTGACCCTGGAGCGCGTGGCGGTGGCTCCCAGTGGCCGCAAGGACCCCGGCCCCGCCCGCCGCCAGGGCGATGCTTCTCCATCTGTGTACGGCGGTAACAGAATTCGCCGGAATGCTTCTCCTGGTTCATGCGGGACTGGTGGGCTGACCGCGCTCAACTCACCGATCACAGGAGGCGCGCGTGAATCTCGTCGTCAACGGCGACGCGGAGAGCGGGTCCGGCGGCACCGCCGACCCCGTCTCGAAGGTCAGCGGCTGGAAGGTCGCCCAGGGAGCCCCAGCGCTCATCGCCTACAGTCTCGGCGGCGGCTACCCGACCGCGTCGGACCCCGGTCCGGCCCGCCGCGGCAGCCGCTTCTACTCGGGCGGCAACAGCCCGCGCACCACGCTGACGCAGGACATCGACCTGCCCAGGAGCGGTCCGACCGGACGCCGCGCCGTCGACGCGGGCAAGGTCCGCTACACGCTGGCCGGCTGGCTCGGCGGCTTCGCCGGACAGGAGGACGGCGCGCGCCTCTCCGTGGAGTTCCGCGACGCCAAGGGCACCCCGGTCGCCCTCAGCGTCCTCGGCCCGGTCAGCGCGGCCGAACGGCAGGGCAAGACCGGGCTCCTGGAGCGCACGGCCGAGGCCGCCGTGCCGCCCACCGCCCGCTCGGCGCGGGTCCTGCTCGTCTTCACGCGCAGCGGCAGTGGCACCTCCAACGACGGCTACGCGGACGCCCTTTCCCTCACCCTCAGCGCCACCGGAGGCCGCCGATGACCGTCAACCGCCGTGACCTGCTCAAGTCCGCCGCGGCCGCAGGCGCGCTCAGCCTCGCCTGGCCGCTCGCTACGGGCCTCACCCCGGCGCAGGCCCGCGAGGCCGCCGAGAACCTGGGTGCCGAGTACGACCGCGCGCCCTTCACGCTCGGTGTCGCCTCCGGTGATCCGCAGCCGCACTCCGTGGTGCTGTGGACCAGACTCGCGCCCGAACCGCTCGCCGCCGAGCAGAGACTTCCCGAGGTCGTCGAGGTCGAATGGGTCGTCGCCAAGGACGCCCGGCTGCACCGCGTCGTCGCCCGGGGCACGGCACCCGCGTCAGCGACACTCGGCCACAGCGTGCACGTCCCGGTGAGCGGCCTCGCTCCCGGCCGCCATTACTGGTACGCGTTCAAGGCGCTCGGAAAGACGTCCCGCGTCGGGCGTACGAAGACGGCGCCGGCCGGCCGCGTCTCCAAGGTCACCTTCGCGGCCGCCAACTGCCAGGCGTTCCACGACGGGTTCTACGCCGCCCACCGCGGCATCGCCCGCGAGAACGTCGACTTCGTCATGCACCTGGGCGACTACATCTACGAGCACGGCCAGGTCGGCGGCGTACCCGAGCAGCATGTGCGCGACCATGACGGCCCGGAGATCCTCACGCTCGCCGACTACCGCAAACGGCACGCTCTCTACAAGGGCGACAAATCACTGCGTGAGGCGCACGCCGCCCACCCGTGGTTCCTGACGTGGGACGACCACGAGGTCGTCAACGACTACAGCGGCACAGGCGGCGGCGCCCCGTTCATGCGGCGCCGCGCGGCCGCGTACCAGGCGTGGTTCGAGCACATGCCGCACCGCGACTCCTTCGGCGGGTCCGCGCTGCCCGACCCGGAGATCCACCGGGTGCGGCGCTGGGGCGACCTCCTTGAGCTCGCCGTCCTTGACCTGCGCTCGTACCGCTCGGCGCAGAACCTGCCGGACGGCACGATCCTGGGCACCGAGCAGAAGGCGTGGCTCAAGAAGACCGTCGACCGCGCCCCCGACGCCTGGCACGTATGGGCCAACTCGATCATGCTGAGCCAGCTCCGGGGCCGTCCTGGCGGCTCGTACATGTTCACCGACCAGTGGGACGGCTTCCTCGCCGAGCGCAAGGAGGTCCTCGGGCACGTGCACGACAGCGGTCTGGAGGACCTGGTCGTCATCACCGGTGACTGGCACTCGGCGTTCGTCGACGACATCCGCACCGACTTCGACGAGCCGCAATCCCCGTTGGTGGGCACGGAGTTCACCGCGCACTCAATAACCTCCGGCGCGTACTCCGCGGACTGGAACGCGGCCAACGGCCCTCTGATGGGCAAGGCCAATCCGCACCTGAAGTACTTCGAGGGCAACCGGTACGGCTACGACGTGTACGAGGTGACACCGGAGCGGTTCAGCGCGCACATGCGGGTCATCGGTGACCGCCGCGACCCGCACTCGCCCGTCAGCACGCTGACGACGTTCCACGTGGACCGGGGCAAGGCCGGGTCCTACGAGGACGAGGACACGAAGGGGTCGCCCGCGCAGTACCGCAGGGACTGACACCGGGTTCCGACGTGCCCCGGCCCGGAGGCCGGGGCACGTTCAGGTGCCGTACCAGCCTGCCGCAGGGTCCTTCGGTGGTCGAGCTCGTTGTCGCGGCGCGGCCAGGCCAGAAACCCTGCCGGTGGTTGTTCCCGGCGCCGCGGCTTCGCCTGAACCGGCGACACCACCACACCCGTCCCTTCAGCCGCGATGCACCCGATGGACACTGACGGCGTAGCCGCCGCCCTCATAGGGGTGGGCGTCCCACGTCGCGAAGCGGTCGACAAGGGTGAGGCCGGCCGCGACGCAGTAGGCGTCGTACTCCGCCAGGGTGATGGTGGGCGATACCGGCAGGTGGGCTTCGTCCAGGCCGAATCCCGCGACCATGAGGCCGCCCGGCCGCAGGCTCGCAGCCAAGCGGCTGACCACCGTGGCCTCAGTACCCGCGGCGAGGAGCGGGAAGATGTTGCCGGCGGCGACCACGAGGTCGAAGTCCGCGGCAACAGGAAGCTCAGACGGGTCGAACGTTGCCAGATCGGCCTGGATCCAGGGCAGTTCCGGCGCCTGCCTGCGCGCCACGGCCAGCATGGAAGCATCGAGGTCGACCCCGACACAGTCGTACCCGAGCTCCGCCAACCGGATCATGACCCGGCCGGTACCGCACCCGGCATCCAGCACCCGCGCCCCGGTCGGCACCAACGCGGCGCACAACCGTGCCTCACCGTGCATCTCCTTGCCACTGTCGGCCAGGGCCGCGAACCGGGCGGCGTAGTCCTCTCCGGACGTCCCACCGGTCAGCTCTTCCCAACGGCTCATGACCAACAGGGTAGGCGAGCAGCACGAGTGCTCGCTCCCTGGCTGCCTCCGGGAGCCACTCCCCCGCAGGCGGGACGCTCGGGCATGGCAACCCTGAACCAATGGCAACCCTGAGCCAAGGGACAAGCTCAGGACGGGCACAGCTCCTTCTGCCCCTTGAGGGGCAGGGGTGTCAGTCGGCGGGGTCCGTCTTGGCGAGCAGGCGCGTGCGGTCTTGCCAGGCCTGTTCCCATTGACGGGTCAGTGCCGGGTAGATGAGCAGGTAGCGGAACGGTGCGATGAAGGCCATGTAGAGCCGTCCGAACAGCCCGTTGGGTTTGACCAGGGCCGCCATGTGCAGTTCGTATCCGCCGTCGTCGGTCGGTACCCAGCCCAGGTGCATGATGTCGTGGACGGTCTTGTTGGCCAGTTCGCGCGCGGCCTCGTCGTCGAGCAGGTACACCTCGGCGAACGGGTCGGTGCAGGGGGTGGCGTCCTTCGCGGTCCGGGCGAGGTCACGCGGGAGGCGGTCGCGCAGCGAGGCAACCCGCCTCCCCAGACCCGCCCGGGGATTCTCCCAGCCGAGCAGGCCACCGAGCTTCCATCGCACCGAGAACAGGAACCGGACCGCGGCGGGCTCCTTGCGAGTGTCGTAGGCCGCCTTGAGCGCGTCGAGCATCACGGGAAAGTCGTCGCGCCCGGCACCGGGGGCGCGGAAGGACCACACGTCCTCGATCCGGAAGTCGTGGGTGAACTCGTGGATCCGCCACGGCTGTGCGGTGTGGGCGGCTTTCGGGATTCGCATCTGTCATTCCTTCCGACCTGGTGCCCGCCGCCCGCTTGGGGCGGGGCGGACGGGCCGCTCCTGAGGACTGCGCGCCGCATGATGCGGCCAGTCGGCGACCGGGCCGAGGATCGCCGAACGACCAGTTACGGAACTGTCAGTTTCGATACTCCTGGTTCCGTATGATGCATCCATGTCTGCTCGAAATCAACCCCGAAGCCAGGGCGGTCGCCCCCGGGACAGTCGTGTCGATGGCGCCATCGCCTCCGCCGTGCTGGAGCTGCTGACCGAGGTGGGGTACGCGCACCTCACGATGTGCGAGGTGGCAGCGCGTGCCGGCGTGGGCAAGGCGGCGATCTACCGGCGCCACGCCACCAAGCAAGAAATGATCTTTGACGTCCTCACCCCGGGCCAGTTCCTGGCCGTGGCACCCGACCACGGATCGCTCCGCGCCGACCTTGCCGCCGTGCTCGCCGAGATCGCGGACAGCATGACCTCCCCACCGCCGGGGACGATTCCCGGCCTGCTGGCCGATATCCACGCCGACTCCGCCCTACTCAACCGGTTCGACGCGAAGTACCTCGGCGCCCAGCGCCGGACCCTCACCGAGATCCTGGACCGCGCGGTCGCACGCGGGGAGCTCACCACCCGCCCCGACCCGGCCATCCTCAACGCCCTGCTGGTCGGCCCCATCTTCGCCTGGTTGTTCCTGCTGTCCGGACCCCTCGACCAGCTCCCCGCACTTCTCGACGCGGTACTCGCCCTCACCAGCGCAGGGGCCTCTGCCGCCCCAGACGACTCCGGCAGTGAGGTGGTGACGTGAGCGATCTCGAAGCACCGATAGAAGGCACTCGGCAACCGCGACCACGGACAGCACCAGGATCACGACCAGGACACGCCCGCGCGCAGACACGGCAGCCTCCGTGACGGCTGAGTCGCCGATAGTGGCCCGCGCCTCTAGCGGCTGCTCCCCCCCTTCGACCTGGTCATCGGGGTGATCTGAGGGAGGTGAGAGACGCATGCGCCCGACCGGCGGATGCTTCAGGCAAGGGCTCTCCAGCGGTCGTGGCAGGCTTCCACCACGTCCCCGCTTTCGTTGGCGTCGCTGGGCGTGAGGCCTGGGCCTCGCCCCCACCGACGCCGCACTCGCCGCCTGCCGGGCGTCCGCCGACCGTTCTGAAATGTGCTCCCTGTCGCGAGTTCCGAGCCCAGACCGCCAGGTGAGGCTGTCCGGCCCGTTACCCTTCACAGTGTCTACGGCGTCAAATAGCGGGCGCCGACCACTGGAGGCACTACTTCATGCTGATTGCTCAGCGTCCCTCGTTGACCGAAGAGGTCGTCGACGAATTCCGCTCCCGGTTCGTGATCGAGCCGCTGGAGCCGGGCTTCGGCTACACCCTCGGCAACTCTCTGCGTCGGACCCTTCTCTCCTCGATCCCGGGTGCGGCTGTCACGTCCATCCGCATCGACGGTGTCCTGCACGAGTTCACCACCGTGCCGGGCGTCAAGGAAGACGTCACCGACCTCATCCTCAACATCAAGCAGCTGGTCGTCAGCAGCGAGCAGGACGAGCCCGTCGTGATGTACCTGCGCAAGCAGGGCCCGGGCCTCGTCACCGCCGCGGACATCGCGCCGCCGGCCGGTGTCGAGGTGCACAACCCCGACCTGGTCCTCGCCACGCTCAACGGCAAGGGCAAGCTGGAGATGGAGCTGACCGTCGAGCGCGGTCGCGGCTACGTCTCCGCCGTCCAGAACAAGCAGGTCGGCCAGGAGATCGGGCGCATCCCGGTCGACTCCATCTACTCGCCGGTCCTCAAGGTCACGTACAAGGTCGAGGCGACCCGTGTCGAGCAGCGCACCGACTTCGACAAGCTGATCGTCGACGTCGAGACCAAGCAGGCCATGCGGCCGCGTGACGCCATGGCGTCCGCCGGTAAGACCCTGGTCGAGCTCTTCGGTCTGGCCCGTGAGCTCAACACCGAGGCCGAGGGCATCGACATGGGCCCCTCCCCCACCGACGCCGCTCTCGCCGCCGACCTGGTACTGCCCATCGAGGACCTGGACCTCACCGTCCGGTCGTACAACTGCCTCAAGCGCGAGGGCATCCACTCCGTGGGGGAGCTCGTGTCCCGCTCCGAGGCGGACCTGCTCGACATCCGCAACTTCGGTGCGAAGTCGATCGACGAGATCAAGGCGAAGCTGCACGGCATGGGCCTCACGCTCAGGGACAGCCCGCCCGGATTCGACCCCATCGCCGCTGTCGACACCTACACCTCCGCAGACGACGCGGACGCCGGTTTCGTCGAGACCCAGCAGTACTGAACGCTGCGTGCCGGGTCGCGCGGGAGCCGGGAGCCACTCCCGGACCGCGCGGCCAGGCGCCCGCAGGAGCGGTGTCAGGGGCGTGCGTCTGAAACTCCGCGGCGCGCATGGTCGTTGGGCGCGTCCGGCAGGTTCAGCAAGGTGAGCCGCCCCCGTCTGGCTGCCGCGGCCTTCGGAAACTCCACGGCTTCATCCTGAACCGGCCCGCGGCGGCCCCCGTCGGGCGCTTCGATGCGCCGGGAGGCAGCCCTCATGGCGCCGCGCGGATCGATCGATATCGGTGCGCTGCTCGTCCTCGAGCTCCCCAAAGTGCCGGGCACTGTCACGGTGTTCGCAGGAACCCGTCCATCCTTCCGCTTTGTCCTCTGGCTCTGACGCGTGGATCCGGGCACGATCTCCTTGCTCCACCTGCACCACAGCTGTCTCACCGTCAGCACGGTCACCAGGAGGAAGGAACCCGTATGCGCATCCGCTCCGCGTTCACCGCGCTCGCGCTCACCACCGGCGCCCTGATCGCCCCCGGCTTCGGCGTTCTCACCACAGCCACCGACGCCTTCGCCGCCACCAAGATCAGCCATGCCACCGCAACCTCGATGTTCCGTGACGCCGGCGTCACCTGGTCGTCCTCCGGCGGCTGCTCGGACCGCAACAGACCGACGTGTACGTCCTTCGAGCAGCTCAATCTCGCCAGCGCACAAGGGGCTCAGACCCTCAAGCGCGCCAGTGGGTGCGCCCTCAACATCACGGGTGGCACCGAGACCGGCCACGCGAGCGGTACGTACTCGCACTGGAACGGATACAAGCTCGACTACGGCAAGAACACCTGCGTGACGAGCTACGTCAAGAACACCTTCACCTACATCGGCCCGCGCGGCGACGGCGCCCCGCAGTACAAGTCCGGCTCCGGCAACATCTACGCCGACGAGGGCAATCACTGGGACGTCCTCTACTACAACTGCGGCGGCTGCTGACTCCGGTGCGCCGGGCATACCCGACGATCTGCTGGGCAGGACATGCGGCTCGGTGTCCTCTCCGTCGACACCCCGGCAGCCGCGTCGCCCACGGCGTACACCTCAGGGTGCGAGACCGAGCGCAGGGTGGCGTCGAACCGTGACGCCCAGCCGGTCGAGCGTGCGCCGCAGGTGGGGCCGGGCTCGCGGCGCAAGCCCGGTCCCCACGTCATCGGCACGGGTGAACAGCCCGACTTGCAGCTCGGGGTAGCTTTCTGCCAGTTCCGAGGCGGTTTCCGGTTTCCACGCCGGTCAGCCCTGCGCCGACCACCGCGCCCGTGCCGCCGGACGCCGCGGCCTTCGGCCACCTCGGACAATCGTTCGCCGCGCATTGGCGTCAGGCCGCGGACGTGGCCACCGCAACCGCCCAGGCGATGTACAGGACGTTCACCACCAGCCGGGCCACCGCGCCGGCCGGCCGCTCCAGCAGCCGGGGACGGTCCGGCCGCGCGCGTCGCAGCGCGTCCACGTGGGACACCAGGTAACAGGTGATCAGGACGGCGGCGGCCCAGCCCCCGGCCGGTCTGCTGCACGGAACCAACACCAGGGCACCCACCACGACCTCCACCGCCCCACTGACGGCTACCAGTAGCCGCTCCCGGCCGAGCCATGCGGGCACCAGCGTGCGGAAGTAGCCGGGGGCCAGAAAGTGCATGACCCCCGTGACGACCAGGAACACCGCCAAGGCGACGGCAGCGATAGCGTGCATGGCACGATGATCCGTTCACCTCGCGCCTGGGCACTTGAACAAAACGATCGCCGCATCGTCTTCGCCTCCAGCCCCGAGGCGACGATGTTCGCCGAGTCCCGCCCGTTCCGCGTCGCCCACCACCGGCTGCCCGCGTGGAAAGCCGTGCTGCCGATCGGCGGCCACGCCCAACTCCTCCAGCCGGGACGGCCCATGGTGGCGGCGCCCGGACTGATCGTTCCGCCCCAGCTGGCCCACAGCTGTGCGGCAACCTCGCCCTACCTCGCCCTGTTCATCGACCCATGGCTACTGCCCTCCTGCCCGGAGCCGATACGGCTCGATGCCGGCGAGGTCCGCCGCCTGCTCGCCGCGCTCGGCACCACCGACTCCGACGGCCCCGGCGCCGGCGCCGGCGTGGATCTGACCGCCGGATACACCGAGTTGCGGGCACTCACCGGGCGCCCCTCCCCGCTCGATCCGAGAGTCGCCCACGCCGTCGACCTGTGCACGTCGCGCGATCCCGACCTGCCCATCACCTCCATCTCCACCGAGGTCGGCCTGTCGGCCCCGCGGCTGCGCGCCCTGGTCCGCCAGGACGTGGGCATCGCGCTGACCCGCCTGCGCCGATGGGGTCGGCTCCGCACCGCGATCGGCGACCTGCCGGATTCGACTGCCGCCCTGGCCGCAGCCACCGCAGGCTTCGCCGACCAGGCCCACCTCACTCGTACCGCACGGGACTTCATCGGGCGCACACCTGCCTCTCTGCAACGCTGAAGCGCAGGCCGCCTGGACGTCTTTCTGCAACGCGCGCGGGAAATGGATCTGTTGCGGGCATGGGGTTTGATCGAGCAGGTCAGCGCAGTGCGTTGATCGCGTACAGGGTGCCGAGTGTGGTGGCCAAGGTGCCGAGGAGGAGCCGGAGGAAGGTCTCGGGCATGCGCGGCTGGAAGCGGGCGCCGAGGTAACCGCCGATGAGCCCGCCTATGCCGCAGGCCAGGCCCAGGAACCAGTCGGGGGCGATGCTGCCCTTGTGGGTCAGGGACAGGAGAGCGTAGGTGGAGGCCCCGACAACAGAGGTGGCGAAGGTGGAGGCGAGCGCGGCCGGGGCAACCTTGGCGACAGGAACGCCGCGCCCGACGAGGACGGGGCCGAGGATCGAGCCGCCGCCGATGCCGTAGATGCCGCCGACGACTCCGACCGCGAGCGCCAGGCCGGTGACCGTACGGCGTGCAGGCTCAGGGCGTCGGACCTCCGGGGGCACAGGACGGAGGGTCCGAACGATGAGCCAGGTGCCGAGCGGCAGCATCAGAGCGGCGATCAGGAGGCGGAAGACGTTCGGGCCCGGGAGGGCGAACACGCGGATGACGGCTCCGAGGACCACGCCGGGCAGGGTGCCCAGCACAAGGAGGCGTACGAGCGGTCCGGTCAGGGCGCCGTCGCGTCGGTATCGCAGCAGGGCACCAGGCCCCGCCACCACGTTGTAGAGCAGGTTCGTGGGCGTGACGGCCGGGTTGGGCACGGCGAAGACACTGAGCTGCACCGGCAGTAGGAACACCGCCCCGGACACACCGACCGGCGCGGTCACCACGGCTATCAGCATCCCGACCGCAAGGCCGGCCACCCCCAGCTCCCACTCCACCCGTTGCCCCCGCGCGCCGCCGCTTGCCCGATTGGCCTCCCGCGACAGCGTAGATCGCGCGCATCTCGGCTTGCCCCGCGCGCGGTGCGCTCGTCTTGCCTGGCCCGTCCGGAACACTCCGACTCCACGTCCCCTGCCCCATGTTGGCTGCCTGCCAGGGTGCGGATGCTGTGCCCCGCACGGAAGTTCGCTGCAGGGGCGCGGATAGCCTGACCGGTATCAGCAGGACGACAGCGTGCCGTGCGGGCGCGGCGGCCTCCTGATCTCGGGGAGCGGCACAGTGGGGGGCGGCATGAGGACGCGAGCTATCTGGGAGCGCCGGCGGCGGGATTCTCTGCTGCTGCTCGGTGTGGCGCCGTGGTGGGGCTGGTCGCGCTGCTCACCGCGTGGCTGGGCCGTCCCGGAGAGCGGATCCATACGTTGCGGGCCGGGGCGGAAGTCCAGGGGGACGGCGGTCTGCGAGTGACCGAGACGATCGACTACGACTTCGCGGGCGAGGAGCGGCACGGGATCTGGCGCAAGGTGACCAGAACCGAGACCGGCAGCCCGGAGGACGTCCAGGTCACGATGGATGGGCGGCCGGTGGACTTCCGCGCCGCGGACGTTCCTGACGGGACCCGGGTGGTCGTCGGTGACCCGGCGGACACGGTGACGGGTCGGCACCGGTACGAGATCGCGTACACGCTGCCTGGTGTCATCGACGAGGACGGCTTCGGCTGGGATGCCGTCGGCAACGACTGGGAGGTGCCGATCGGACGCGCCGAGGCGCACCTCACGGCACCGCACGGTCTGACGCAGCCGCGCTGCGTGTGGGGCGATCAAGGCGATGACCGCCCGTGCGCGCGCATCGAGCAGCCCTCCGACGGTCGTGTCGACGTGGCCGCCGAGGGGCTGGAGCCCGGTCAGGGCATGACGGTCTACGCGGGCAAGGGCGAGGCCCTCGCGGGCGGGACGGAGACGCTGCCGCAGCCGTCGAAGACCTTCACAGCCGCGCCGGACGGCGACTCGGTCTGGTCCGGCTGGACCCTCGCCACCGGTGCGTCGCTCGGTGCGGCGATGCTGGTCACCTGGCTGATCCGGCTCGTTGGCCGTAGTCCGGTGAAGTCGGCCGACGGTCGGCTGCGCCGTGACCTCGGTCGGCTCGCCGCCGCTCTGGAGCCCTCGCCGACGCCGCCCGAAGGGCTGACCCCGGCCCACGGCGGCATCCTTCTCGCGGACCGGGTGCGGGCCGAGCACCGGACGGCCGTTCTCATGTACGCCATGGCCACCGGGCACCTGGAGCTCTCGGGGAAGAAGAGCAAGCCGCTGCTCCGCCTGCCCGAGCGGGTACCGGATCGTGGCGCCGACCCGCTGACCGGGGAGGTCCTGCGGACGATCTTCAAGCGCGGTCAGAAGATCCGGCTCGGCCAGTACCGCAAGGGCTTCTCCGCCGGCTGGCGGCTGCTCGGCGAACGACTGCGCGACTGGCACCGCGGCGGCGGCGACGGCCTGTGGATGCCGTACGCGCGCACGCTGTGGCTGACTGCCTTGGTGGTCGGCGGGGTCGCGGTGGGCGCCGGCGTGACGGTGCTCTGTCTGGGTTCCGCGGACGTGAGCGATCCGGACTCGGCCTGGCACACCCCGGTGCTGGTGGGCTCCGCGGTGGCCGCAGCCGGTGCGACCCTGCTTCTGCGCGGCTGGGAGCTGCGGCGACGGACTCCGCGCGGCGCCCAACTGTGGCTGCGGACCGAGGCGTTCCGCCGCTACCTCGCCGAGCCGGACGGCCGGCTTCCCGCCCCGCAGGACACCGACACGTACACGGCGTGGTCCGTCGCGCTGGGCGAGACCGCGGCCTGGACGGCGGTGGCCGAGCAGTCCCTCCGCGCAGCTGCCGTCGCCGGCGCCGCGGCCGACGCCGATGACCAGCAGCGGCTGCACCTGTACGCCCTCACGATGACCGGTACCGCGGACCGCACCGCGTCCAGCCCGTCGTCGGGAGGGAGCGGCGGCGGATCGTCATCCGGCGGGGGCGGCTCTTCCGACAGCGGCGGGGGTGGCGGAACCGGTGGTGGTGACGGTGGCGGAGGCGGCGGATCCTGGTAGGCGCGCCTCCCCCATTCCGCCCGCCTCACGCCGTGTGATGGGCTCGTATGCTGCGGCGTGCGCCGCCCCCTGCTGCGGCGTGCACTTGATCAAGAGTGTCGGCGCGCCATACGGTGCCGCCACATAACCGCGCACACCCAGGTCAGGAGTCTCCGATGAGCCGACTCACCGTGGAGGGCACGGCGGTCGGCCCAACCCACAGACGTCCGGGCCGGCCGGGATTTCTCGGCGGCCGCTGCCCCTCCGGCAGAGCTGCCCGATGAACCGTTCCGCCGTCGACCGCCTCCTCGACGTCCTGGGCGCCTTCGACCAGGCGCATCCCGCCCTGACGCTCACTCAACTCGCGCACCGCGCCGACCTGCCGCTGGCCACCGCGCACCGGCTCGTCGGCGCGCTGGCGCAGTGGGGCGCCCTGGAGCGGGACGAGGCCGGGCTGTATCACGTGGGGCTGCGCCTGTGGGAGATCGCCGCGCTCGCCCCGCGCGGCCTCGGGCTGCGGCAAGCGGCGCTGCCCTTCCTGGAGGACCTGTACGAGGCCACGCACGAGAACGTCCATCTCGCCGTGCGGGACGGCCTGGAGGTCGTCTACATCGAGCGGCTCTCCGGACGTTCCGCGGTGGGCGTGCACTCGCGGGTCGGCGCGCGCTGGCCACTGCACGCCACCGGAGTCGGACTCGTCCTGCTCGCCCATGGGGGCCTCGACCTCCAGGACCGGTACGCCACAGGCACCCTGGCCGCGTTCACGCCGTACACGGTGACCGATCCGGATCGGCTGCGGCGGTTGCTCGCCGAAGTGCGGCGCGGCGGGGTCGCGGTGAGCGACCGTCAGATCACCGACGATGCGCTGTCGGTGGCGGCACCGGTGCGCGGACCGCGCGGGGACGTGGTCGCCGCGGTCTCGGTCGTCGTACCGGTGACGGGGGCGCGGACACCCGCGCTGATTCCAGCGGTCCAGCTGGCCGGACGCGGCATCTCGCGTGCCCTGGGCTGGCAACCCGTCTCGTCCGGGCCTCCGGCTTCCGCCTGACAGAAGTCGCGTTGTGGGGGTGTGGGTCAGGTCACCACTCTGTTCCACGACGCGGAGCGACGGTGCTCCGCGCAGTGACAGGAGGGACGCCTGCCATGACCGCCATGACCGCCGATCACACCGCTTTCGCCCGCAACCAGTGGTACGTCGCCGCTTGGTCCTCCGAGGTCGGCCGCGAACTCCTCGGTCGTACGGTCCTCGGAGAACCGCTTGCCCTCTACCGCACGCAGGCGGGAGAACCGGTCGTCCTCGCCGACCGCTGTGTGCACCGCCGCTACCCGCTCTCGGCGAGCGGTCTCGACGGTGACCGGGTCGTGTGCGGATACCACGGGTTCACCTACGACACGACCGGGACGTGCGTGTACGTGCCGGGGCAGAAACGCGTTCCGCGTACAGCGCGGGTGAGTTCGTACCCGGTCGCCGAGGTCGACGCGATGGTGTGGGTGTGGATCGGTGACCCGGAACTCGCCGACGCCGACGTGATCCCGCGGGCCCCGCACCTGGCCGAGGACGGCTGGGTGACCGTGCGGGGGATGGAGCCGATCGACGCCGACTACGGCCTCCTGGTCGACAACCTGATGGACCTCTCCCACGAGACGTATCTGCACGGCGGCTACATCGGCACCCCGGAGGTCGCCGAGACGCCGATCACCACCGAGGTCGACGAAGCCGCCGGGATCGTACGCGTCTCGCGGCACATGGCCGACGCCGAGTGCCCGCCCTTCTACGCCCGTTCCACCGGGATCGAGGGCCGCATCCAGCGATTGCAGGACATCGAGTACCACGCGCCCTGCCTGTATCTGCTGCACAGCCGCATCAGCCCGTCCGGGGCCGATTCCCCGGTGTTCCGTACGGAGATCACGTACGCCATCACGCCATCGGCACCCGGCAAGGTGTACGACTTCTGGGCGGTCTCCCGGAACTTCGCCGTCGACGACCACGAAGTGACCGTCTTCCTGCGGGACTTCAACCACACGGTCGTCATGCAGGACGTGGACGCGCTCAACCTGCTGCAACGCTCCCTGAACACCGAGCCCGCCGGCTACCAGGAGCTCAGCATCAACATCGACACCGGCGGCCTGGCCGCCCGCCGCATCCTCGCCAAGCTGGCCGCGGGATGAGCGGCGACGTCTTCCGCGTCGACTGGCTCCCCGGCACCGACCTCCTCAACGGCTCCTGCCACTGCGGCGCGCGCCACGCGTGCCAGGATCCCGTCGCGATGTGGGAGTGGATGCTCGCCCACCCCGACCACCCCACCACCACCGAGGAGGACCACGCCTCGTGAGCGAGTTGCTCGATCTCGTCGTCGCCGAACGCCGCCAGGAAACCGCCGACGTCGTCTCCCTGTTGCTGCGCCGCCCCGACGGCGCGCCGCTGCCCGCGTGGGAGCCAGGCGCCCATGTTGATCTCGTCCTGCCCGACAACCTTGAGCGGCAGTACTCGCTGTGCGGCGGCGACGCCCGTTCCTGGCGGATCGCCGTGCTGCGGCAGCGGCAGGGGCGCGGCGGATCCGCGTATGTGCACGGTGATTTGGGGTCCGGCGCCCGGGTGCATGCCCGGGGGCCGCGCAATCACTTCCGTCTTGAGGCGGCAACCTCGTACCGGTTCGTGGCGGGCGGCATCGGCATCACCCCGATCCTGCCGATGCTGAACGCCGCCGCCGGCGAATGGTCGTTGTACTACGGCGGCCGCTCCCACCAATCGATGGCGTTCACCGAGGAGTTGACGGCCAGACACCCCACCGACCGGATCCGGTTGTGCGAGGGGCCGCTCGACCTTCCGGAGTACCTGGCCGGTCTGCGGCCCGGTGAACTCGTCTACGCCTGCGGTCCGGAATCCCTGCTCGCCGCCGTCGAGGCGATCGTGCCGCCCGAGGTCCTGCGCACCGAGCGTTTCATCGCGACGCGGGCCGACTCCGCCGGGGATACACCTTTCGAGGTCGAACTCGCCCGATCCGGCCGTACGTTGACGGTCCCGGCCGACCAGTCCATCCTCGCCACATTGCAGCGGGCCGGGGTAGAGGTCCTCTACTCCTGCACCGAAGGCACCTGCGGCACCTGCGAGACGGAGGTGGTGGCCGGGAGGGTCGACCACCGCGACAGCGTGCTCACCGCGCAGGAGCGGGCCTGCAACGACACGCTCATGGTGTGCGTGTCACGGGCGAAGGAGGGGCGACTCACCCTGGACCTTTGACGGGCGCGGGTCTGGGTGAGCGGCACCCTCCAGCCAGACAGGGGAGCCTTGCGAAATTTCTGTCTACGTGCTCAGGAGCCCGACATGGCGTCCCCGAACATGGGGTCCTCCCCCGAGTTCCCGATGCCGACGGACGACGCACCGAAGCTCACCGCGCCCGTGGCCGTGACGCCTTGGGTGGAGCCGCGCAGGACCCACACGGCGCCGTCGTCGCTGTTCTCGCCGCCCGCGCCCACCGACAGATCGGCGCGGCCGTCCTTGTTGTGGTCGGCGAGGTGGATGGCGTCGCCGAACATGTCCGACGACTCGTTGGCGCCCGGGACACCCGGGGTGCCCTGGTTGAAGGACTGGGCGCCGGTCGCCGTCAGGCCGGAGGCGCCGCCGCGCAGCACCCAGACGTTGCCTGCGGCGGTCGCGGAGCCGATGGCCTCGAACACCGCGCCGACGGCGAGGTCCGGGTAGCCGTCACCGTTGACGTCGCCCGCGGCGAGCGCGCCGCCGAACGAGTCGTGGGACTCGTCCTCTCCCGGCACACCCGCGGTGTCCTGGCTGAAGACGGCGCTGCGAGTGGTGTCGACGCCCGCCGCGCCGCCGTAGAACACGGTGGCGTAGCCGCCCTGCGCCGTCTGGTCCGTGACGGAGACGAAGTCGGTGCCGACGACCAGGTCGTCGTGACCGTCACGGTCGAAGTCGGCCACGGTGAGCGCGCCCGCGTATCCCGCGCCCACCTCGGTCTGCAGCGTGAGCCCGGTCGAGGCGCCCCGGTAGACGAAGTTGCCCGCGGAGGACCCCACCACCACGTCGTCCGTCCCGTCGTCGTCGAAGTCCCCGGCGGCCAGCTGGACGGCGCCCCTGGGGTACGCGCCGGACTCGATCTGCGCGTCGAAGCGCAGCTTCCCTGCCGCGCCCGCGGACTTGGTGAATCCGCCCTTGAAGATCCACACGTCCTTTCCGGTGGAACCGACCGCCAGATCGTCCTTCCCGTCACCGGTGAAGTCGCCGACCGCGAGGGACTGGCCGAACCGGTCGTGGCCCGAGGCGTTCGGGTCGCTGATCGTCGTGCCGCCCGACAGGCCGGACGAGCCGCCCCACAGGATCGTGACCGAACCGCCGTCGGCGTCGCCGCTGACGTCCTCATGCGGTGTGCCCACGACGAGATCGCCGTAGCCGTCGTTGTTGAGGTCGCCGTGCGCGAGTTCGGTGCCGAAGCGGTCGGAGGTCTCCGATGCGCCCGGCACGCCGGAGGAACTCTGCGATGTGGTCTTGTGGCGCGCGGCGCTGATACCGCTCGACGAGCCGTAGTTGACGACCACGGCGCCCGCCTTCGCCTTCCCGCCCGCGACAGCACCCGGGGCGCCGGTCGCCAGATCGCGGTAGCCGTCACCGTTGAAGTCATCGGCGAGACCCGACCCGGCGGCACTCGCACCGCCGGGCAGGGTGATGAGCAGGCCACCGGCCAGAGCGGCGGCGACTGCGGTGGCGCCCAGGACGACGGGGCGCCGGGAGCGCTTGTGATGGGGGCGGGACATGGGTTCGGTTCCTCCAGGACATCCGTGCGAACTCACAGATGACCTCTGGTGAGCCTGAAGGGTTGTACGGGAAAGGAGAGGCGAGGAGAGGAGAGGTTTCAGGTCAAGGCCAGGGGCGAGGCCAAGGTCGACGCCGAGATCCGCGGCCACCGCGTGCTGTTCTTCGGCGTCATGGGTGCACTGGTCTTCCGAGGCCACTTCCTCTGGTCCGCTCGCTGCTCCAGACCCAAGTGCCTAGCTGCCCCGAAGCCGGGCCACCGCCCGCCCGGACTCCGGGTCGTTCTCCAGCACCACGTACCGGCTTAGGACGGCGAGGGCGACGAGGCAGCCGCTCATCTCCAACCCCTCCTCCACGATCGTTCCCAGCATGAGCACGGTGCTGTGGCCGTTCGCATGCGCCCAGCCGTTCAACCCCTCGGTCAGCAGCGCCCCTCCCAGATACACCGCCAGTGCGGCAAGGAGCCCGACCCGCAGGTCACGCGGGAGCTTCCGCGCCCACAGCACGGCGCACAGGGTGCCCACCGCCGCGAGGACCGCACCGGGCAACACCCAGGCGTGCGTGGGCAGCGAGCCCCCGGCCCACTCCTTCCACGACCGGCCGACCTCGCCGAGGCGCTCGTGCAACGAAACCGTCTCGTCGAGGCTGAGCAGTGCGGCCGCGGCGGCAAGGCCCAGCCAGGACTGCCGCCCCGGGCGCGCGCCGCGCCCGCTGAGCAGCGCAGCCGTCAGCGCCATGCCCGCCACGGCAAGCAGCAACGTGCTGTTCCACCAGGTGGCCAGGTTGGCCTCGACGTCGACGTTCACCAACCTGCGGACGGTCGGGATGGGGTCGTAGTGGTTGTAGGCGCGCGTGGCGAGGTCGGCGACGAGCAAGGCCGCGGTGGCGCCTGCGGCGAACCATAAGACGCGGCGAGCCGGCGGTCTCGCGAGCTCACCCACGAGCCGGTCGGACATTTGAGAATCGGTCATGCGTACGGAGGCTAGCGGCACGATCAGCGGACGAAGTACGCGGGGCGCCCCGTATGGGGCTCCTTCAGACATCCATCGTGCCCGAACTCGGCCACTGCACCCAGGGGTTGGCTGGGCACCGGCCCGCCGTACGCAGTCGGGCCCGCGCTCCTCACATCCGGGATCTCAGTACGTCGACCTCACAGCCCGGCGCGGACGGGTCGAAGCCGTGCTCGACCAGCCAGCGAACCCCCAGCAGGCTTCGCAACGACCACCACGCGCGGATCACGTCGAGGTCGACGTCGGTGCCATAACCGGCGACGACGTCGCCGAGGTGCTCCTCGTGTCCGAGCGTCAAGGTGGCGAGGTCGTACAGGGCATCACCCTGGCCCGCCTCGGACCAGTCGATGATGCCCGTGATCTCGTCACCGTCGACGAACACGTGAGCGATCTGCAGGTCGCCGTGCGTGAACGCCGGAGTCCACGGCCGGAGCGCGGCCTCGGCGACCTGGCGGTTGCGGGTGACCAGGTCGGCGGGCAGGACCCCGTTCGCCACGAGCAACTCGCACTCGCCGTCGAGTTCCGCCGCCAACTCGTCGAGGCCCCGGCCGGCCCGGCCGGGCCGGGGCGGCAACGGCGCGTCGTGCAACTTCCGGACGGCGGCG
>NZ_BAAAUG010000020.1:30540-30875 GCF_039533825.1 Streptomyces rectiviolaceus | reverse complement strand
GCGCCTCCCCCGGATCCCTCGCCGCCGCCACGGCCCACCACCTCCGGAGCCGGCGGCCCCGGAGGCGTTCGAGCCGTACGACTTCCTGCCGCGGGCCCCGGTGGGGGACACGACGGACTGGGGTGTGGCCGACTGGCACGACGACGCGTCCCGCGAGGCTCGCTGGGCGGCCCTAAGGGACGCGAACCCGGAGGAACGGCCTCCGGGGGCTTGAGGGGGGTGGGGGGGAGCGGTTGCCGTCGCGCCACCGCTCCCCCCAAGCCCGCCGCTTCGCGCCGGATGCCTCCCACCAAGCCCGCCGCTTCGCGCCAGATGCCTCCCACCAAGCCCCCCCC
>NZ_BAAAUG010000020.1:0-30491 GCF_039533825.1 Streptomyces rectiviolaceus | reverse complement strand
CAAGCCCGCCGCTTCGCGGCGGATGTCTCCCGCCCACCCACCCGAGCACCCCGCAGCTTTCCCGCACCGCCGACACCCAAGCCCGGCGCTTCGCGCCGGATCTTTCCCGCCCACCCACCCGATCACCCCGGGGCAATCGGGTGGGTGGGCGGGAGAAACCCGCCGCGAAGCGGCTCAGGTGCCGAAGGCGCAGACGCTGCGGGGCAATCGGGTGGGTGGGCGGGAAGAATCCGCCGCGAAGCGGCGATCAGATGAAGCCGACGCGAGGACACCAGATGAAGCCGTCCCTGGGGCGTCGGGCGAAGCCGTCCCGAGGTCGCAGGGTGAAACCGTCCCGGGGCCATCGGATGAAGCCGTCCCGGGGTCACCGGATGAAGCCGACGCGAGGGCACCCGATGTCGCCGCCCCGGGGCCATCTGATGAAGCCGTCCCGAGGGCACCGGATGTAGCCGACGCGAGGGCACCCGATGTCGCCGTCCCGAGGCCATCAGATGAAGCCGCCCCGGGGCCATCGGATGAAGCCGCCCCCGGGGCGCCGGGTGAAGCCGACGCGAGGGCAAGGACGCAAGGCCTGGGCGGCCCCCGGGCAGGGTTAGTCGCGTTCCTCCAGGAGGGGGCGCAGCTGCTTTGGCAGGAGATCCTTGCACTCCTGCTTCGACTGGCTCGTGAGCGCGTCGCTCACGCACGTGTAGTAGTCGCGGTACACCATCTGCGCCGCGAACGTCGCCGCCACCATCGCCAGCGCGAGCGACGCCGTCACCAGGCCGCTGACCGCCGCCGTGGTCTGCGGCTTCGTGCTCGCGGGCTCGGCGGACGGCTGCGGGGCCGGCGCCGTCGGGTCCGGCTGCTTCGGCTTCGCCCGCAGCGAGCTGATGCCCCAGTTCAGCGCGAGCGCACCCAGGAGCAGGGCGACGTACCGCCAGCCGAAGAGGGCGAAGAAGAAGGCCCACATGCCCGAGAGCAGTGCGTAGCGCGCGCGGCGCTGGGCCGGGTCGGTCGGGTCCCAGCGCATGCCGTTGCCGGATCCGGAGCCGGAGGGGCCGTCGGGGCCCTGTCCGCCGCCCTGTTGGCCGGGGCGCTCGCCGAAGCCGCCGCCCTGGGAGCGGCCGGGCTGCCGGTCGCTCCACTGGCTGCCCCAGGGGGAACTGCCCTGGCCGTCCGAGTCCGGGCTGTCGCCGCCGTTGCCGGGGCGGGGCCGCCACGGCTTGTCCGGGGTCCCCTCCGGCGGTGGCGCGAAGGGGTTGTCGTTGTTGTCGTGCTTCTTCCCGGAGCTGCCGGAGCTGCTGCCAGAGCTGCCGGAAGAGCCCGAAGAGCCCGAAGAGTCGGAGCTCCCGGAGTCCTGGGAGTCCTGCGGCGGGGACGACGGGCGGCCGTCGCGCAGCAGCGTCGAGCCGCGCTCCCCTGCGTGCGTCAATCCGAACGCGAAGGACAGCGGGAGGCGGAGGCTACGGTCCGGCATCAGGTGTGCGTCTTCCCCTTGGTCGAGCGAGCTACTGGCACGTGTTCGAGCGAGCTTCTGGACGGTGTGACGTCTAGGTGCAGACGCTACCTTCCGGCCGCGCCCCCGTCCCGTGAGGGGCCGCACCGTGTGCCGGTATCGTTGCTGACGGTCGGCCGCTTCGTAGAGTTCCCCGTATCGCGGGGTGCGAAGCCTTTGTACGACCCTACAAAGACGCACCTCCCGAGAAAGGGCCCCGCTGTGGCCAAGAGCCCTGTGGCCAAGCGCCTCGTCGTGCTGGTCTCCGGATCAGGCACGAATCTGCAGGCTCTGCTCGACAAGATCTCGACGGACGGGACGGCGGGCTACGGCGCCGAGATCGTCGCCGTCGGCGCCGACCGCGACGGCATCGAGGGGCTCGAACGCGCCGAGGGCGCGGGGATTCCCACCTTCGTCTGCCGGGTGAAGGACCACGCGACGCGCGACGAGTGGGACGCGGCGCTCGCCGATGCGACCGCCTCGTACAGCCCCGATCTGGTCGTGTCGGCCGGTTTCATGAAGATCGTGGGGAAGGAATTCCTCGCTCGGTTCGGCGGCCGGTTCGTCAATACGCACCCCGCCCTGCTGCCCAGCTTCCCCGGGGCCCACGGTGTGCGCGACGCGCTCGCGTACGGCGCGAAGGTCACGGGATGCACCGTCCACTTCGTCGACGACGGCGTCGACACCGGCCCGATCATCGCCCAGGGCGTGGTCCCGGTCGGGGATGAGGACGACGAGAGCGCTCTGCACGAGCGCATCAAGGAAGTCGAGCGAAGGCTGCTCGTCGATGTCGTGGGGCGTCTGGCCCGCAACGGCTACCGCATTGAGGGACGAAAGGTACTTATCCCGTGACCGCCGAAGGTACGCACGGTTCGCAGCGCCCGATCAAGCGCGCGCTCATCAGCGTCTATGACAAGACCGGGCTCGAGGAGCTCGCGCGCGGGCTGCACGAGGCCGGCGTCGAGCTCGTCTCGACCGGTTCGACCGCCGCGAAGATCGCCGCCACCGGGGTGCCCGTCACCAAGGTCGAGGAGCTGACAGGCTTCCCCGAGTGCCTGGACGGCCGGGTCAAGACGCTGCACCCGCGCGTGCACGCCGGGATCCTCGCCGACCTGCGCCTCGAGGACCACCAGCGCCAGCTCGCCGACCTCGGCATCGAGCCGTTCCAGCTGGTCGTCGTGAACCTCTACCCCTTCAAGGCGACCGTCGCGTCGGGCGCGACGCCCGACGAGTGCGTCGAGCAGATCGACATCGGCGGCCCCTCGATGGTCCGCGCCGCCGCCAAGAACCACCCCTCGGTGTCGGTCATCACGAGCCCTTCCCGGTACGCCGACGTGCTCGCCGCCGTCCGTGACGGCGGTTTCGACCTCACCGCGCGAAAGCGCCTGGCCGCCGAAGCATTCCGCCACACCGCCGAGTACGACCTCGCGGTCGCTTCGTGGTTCGCGGACGACTACGCGTCGGACGGCACGGACCACCCCGAGTTCATCGGCAGCGCGTACGCCCGCAAGAACGTCCTGCGCTACGGCGAGAACCCGCACCAGGGCGCCGCCCTCTACGTCGACGGCAATGGCGGCCTCGCCGAGGCCGAGCAGCTGCACGGCAAGGAGATGTCGTACAACAACTTCACCGACACGGACGCCGCGCGCCGTGCCGCGTACGACCACGACGACCCCTGTGTCGCGATCATCAAGCACGCCAACCCCTGCGGCATCGCGATCGGTTCGAACGTCGCCGAGGCGCACCGCAAGGCGCACGCCTGTGACCCGCTCTCCGCGTTCGGCGGCGTGATCGCCGTCAACCGCCCGGTCTCCAAGGAGATGGCCGAGCAGGTCGCCGACATCTTCACCGAGGTCATCGTCGCGCCCGAGTACGAGGACGGCGCCCTCGAAGTCCTCACCAAGAAGAAGAACATCCGCGTCCTGCGCGCCCACCAGGCCCCGTCCAACACGGTCGAGGTCAAGCAGATCGACGGCGGCGCGCTCCTCCAGGTCACCGACCGCCTCCAGGCCGACGGCGACAACCCCGCCAACTGGACGCTCGCCACGGGCGACGCCCTGAACGCGGGCGAGCTGGCCGAGTTGGCCTTCGCCTGGAAGGCGTCGCGCGCCGTGAAGTCCAACGCGATCCTGCTCGCCAAGGACGGCGCGTCGGTCGGCGTCGGCATGGGTCAGGTTAACCGAGTCGACTCCGCGAAGCTCGCCGTCGAGCGGGCGGGCGAGGAGCGCGCGCACGGCGCGTACGCCGCTTCGGACGCGTTCTTCCCGTTCCCCGACGGCCTGGAGATCCTGACCGCCGCGGGCGTCAAGGCCGTGGTGCAGCCGGGCGGTTCGGTCCGTGACGAGCTGGTCGTCGAGGCCGCCAAGAAGGCGGGCGTGACGATGTACTTCACGGGTACGCGGCACTTCTTCCACTGACGTCGACGCGGGCGCCGGTCCTGAACGGGCCGCGCCCGCCTGACAGTTGTGAGGTACCGACTCTCCTCGATTCCGCAGATGCTGGTGAAGCACCACACGGGGGGCGGGCTCGACCGCCCGAGATGCGGAACGAGGAGAGTTCATGAAGAAGGCACGTATGGCACTGGTCAGCGCGGCGGCCGTGGGCGCGACGGCGTTCGCGGGACCCGCGGCGTTCGCCGCGGACGGGGGCACCACCAGCGCGAAGGGCGACAGCTCGGCTGCCGCCTCGTGCAGCACCCAGCGACCCCTCTCGATCAGCGTGGGCAAGCTGTACTGGAAGGTCTGCACGAAGTACGCGTCGGGCAAGACCTACAAGAAGGTGTACGGGACCCTCAAGGACACCAGGCCGAACGGCAAGCCGGTCTACGCCAAGATCACGTTCAAGCCGAGCTACCACTCGCACACGTACAACACGTACAACACGAAGAGCTTCGACACCGGCTGGCACAAGGCCACCAGGACCAGCGCGAAGATCTGGGGCAGCCGCTGAGCCGGGAACGGCACTGAGCGGAACAGCGGGCCCCGCCCGGTCGGCAGACCGGGCGGGGCCCTCCGCTGTATGGCGCGATGTCAGTGGCCGGGCTTCGCGCGGAGCAGGGCGAGGTCCTCCTCCCGCACGAGGTCGAAGCGGAGCGCGAACATGGCAAGTGACTCCTTCTTGCCGTGGTGCCGGCTGCCCCTGTCGGCCGCCTCCGGGGCGGGCTTGAGGCGTAACTTCACCGCCAGATAGTCGATGTTCCACTGGAGTGTGGTGCGGCTGACGGCGGGCCAGACCGGTTGCAGCCGCGACAGGAGCTGCCGGCTGGTGGGCAGCGCCGCGTACGGATCGCCGCGCAGCCGGGGTTCGCACAGCGCGGCGAGCGCGAGGAAGTAGAGCTTGGAGCGGTCGAGCGGGAAGGCCGGGTCCGTGCGGTCCTGGTCCGGGTCCTCGCTCTCCTCTTCCGGGCGGTAGTTGTGGTGCGGGGCCCATACGTCGAAGCTGATCAGTTCCTCGGCGGCGGGCATGACGACCCGTGCGAACTCGAAGGGGACGGCCGCCTCGGTCCTCCCCGGCGCGACCTTGATGTGCTCGCCCGCGCCTTCCGGGTTCTCCACCACGTAGGTCTGGCGGCGGCTGAAGTTGCTCAGGGTCCAGTGGTCCCCGCTCGCGGCGATCATTCCCGCGCTGCGGGACACGCCCTCGTGCGGAATGCTGAACCAGCGGCCGACGGCGCGGGACGGGTGCCGGGAGGCGTGGTCCTGAACGGCGTGGTCGCGCCGTCCGAAGCCCAGGCACTCGCCGGGCGCGAGCCGGATCTGCTGACCCGGCGGTACGACGATGATGCTGAACGAGTTCATTCGATCCCCCGATGTGTGCGGCTCGGCACGGAGATGAGCCGCGGTTCGCTGCTGTTACGGGCGTCGCCCTTCTCTGTGGATTCTGGTCAGGCTAGGGAAGGGAGGGACCGCCCACCACGGTCCGGGTCATGCCCGGGACGACCTGAGCCATGGCCGTCACTGGAGCGGGACACTCCGCCCTCCGGTGCGCTCGACAGGGCCTCAACGGACCGGTGCACGCTCAGTGGCCGCCGCCGGTCCGCAGGCGGAGAGCGTGTTGGCGTAACGGGCGCGGGCCTCGCGTGACAGGCGGGCGGCGTACCCCGGATCGGCGTGGTCGTGGCCGTGCGCGGCCATGCAGAGCGCGACGTACAGGTCGGGCAGTTCGATGCCCGCTTCGTTGGGGCGCGCGCCGGCAGAACGTGTCGTATCCGTCGTCGGCGGCCCCGCGCATCCGGCCGCGGCGACGAACAGTAGGACGGCCGCCGCGGCCGTGCACGCCGGCGTGAGCGTGCGTTTCATCGGTGCTTCCCCCCATGCTGTGCCGCCCCCCTTGACGGCACGTGACCACCATGGCGGCGCGAACGGCGGGGCGGAACCTAGGAGTTCAGAGGGTCAGCAGTCCGGGACCCATTTGTGCGAGCGGGGGCGGTACGTGCCCGACAGGTTGCCCTGCTGGTTGACGGAGGTGCAGCCGACCGGCTCGTCGCGCTCGCGCTCGGGGTTGTCCCAGTCGTAGCGAAAGTCCTCCCCCAGCCAGTACGCGACGTTGTGGTCGGCCCGGGTGGCGTCACCATGGTTGAAGATGGACTTCACGGGTTCGGTCCGAGCCCAGGCGCAAGTGCCGGGCGCCTTGAGCCAGTTGCGGTCGTCGCTACCCCAGACGCACATCTCCCCGTTGCCGTTCTGCTCGCTGAAGAAGCAGACGGAGAGCTTCAGGCAGCGGTGATAGCCATAGGTGACGGGATCGTCCCGCAGCACTTCCACGAGCCCCACCGTGAGCGCCACCGCGGTCACCACCGCACCGGCCCCGATCACCACGGGCCGCCCCGGCCTCCGCACCCTGACCCACCGCGGCAGCCGCCGCACGGACGCGACCCCGGCCGCCTGCTCCACTCTCCGCAGCAGCGCCCCCACGTCGTGGGCCGCGCGCTCGGAATGCGTACGGGAGAGACAGTCGGCGACGATCTCCCGCCACTCCACCGGGAGTTCGGGGGAGAGCCGCAGTTCGTCGACGCCGCGGGCGTACCGCACCGCGGCGTCCCTGCGGACCGAGGCCGTGCCGCCGGACAGCGGAAAGGTGCCGGTGAGCACCTGGTGCGCGAGGACACCGAACGCCCAGATGTCCGCGGTCTGCCGGATCTGCTGCCCGCGTTCGCCGATCTCGGACCAGAGGAGTTCGGGCGGGGTGTAGTCGGGCGTGGAGAAGGCGGGCGTGTACGCGTGGGTGCCCTCCATCTCGGCGGCCATGCTGAAGTCGGCGAGGCGGGCCGAACCGTCCTTCATCAACAGGACGTTGGCGGGCTTGAGGTCACCGTGCACCCAGCCCGCCCGGTGCAACTGCCGCAGCCCGGCGCAGACCTCGGCGAGCAGCGCGGGCCCGTTCGCCGGCGGCAGCGGCCTCTCCAGGAGCCCGGCGAGCGAGCCCTCCGCCTTCTCCAGGACGAGGACGGTGGCGCCGTCGAGCGCGGGGTGCTCCGGGTCGTCGACGGTCAGCGTGTCGTACATCCGGATGAGGCGAGGGGAGCGCAGCCTGCGCAGCAGATCGACCTCGCGCTCGGCCAGTTCGCGCAGATGGTTCAGCTGTCGCGGGGTGCGGAGCCCGGTGGGCAGGAACTTCAGCGCGACCGTCCGCGGCAGCCCTTCGGCGGGCGCGACGCGGCGGGCCGCGTAGACACTCCCGAAGGCGCCGCTGGCCAGATGCCCACGCACGACCCAGGGCCCGACCCGATAGCCCTTCGGCACGTCGACGGCGTACGCGCCACCGGTGCTCATGGCCGCGTCGCACTCATCGGCCGACGCCGCCGCGGGGCGGGGCGAGGACGGCGAGATCGTCTTCGCGTACGAGGTCGAAACGGAGCGCGAGCGAGACCAGCGACTCCTTCTTGCCGTTGAGGCGTGGGCCCGAACCCGCCGTGTCCGGGCCGGGCTTGAGGCGGAGCTTGACCGCGAGGTAGTCGATGTTCCACTGCACGGCGGCGCGGTTCGCCGCCGGCCAGCCGGGCCTGAGGCGCTCCACGACCTGCTCGACGGTGGGCGGCGGGGCGTGCGGGGCGCCGCGCAGGCGCGGTTCGCACAGGGCGGCCAGGACGGCGAAGTACCGCTTGGCGCGGTCGACGGAGAAGGCGGGGCGGGTCGTGGCCCCGGCGAGCCCCGCGCGGTCCCGGGGGCACAGGTAGTCGTGGCGCGGCGCCCACACCTCCAGGTGCAGGAGCTCGCCCGCCGCGGGCAGCACGATCCGGGAGAACTCGAAGGGGACGGGGGCGTCCAGGCGGCCGGGGCCGACCTTGATGTGCTCGCCTGCGCCCTCGGGGTTCTCCACCACGTACGTCTGGTGGGCGCTGAGGTTGCTCAGGATCCAGAAGGCGCCGTGCGCGGTGATCTCGCCGGCCGCGCGCGAGACGCCATCGTGGGCGATGGCCAGGTCGTTGGCCTCGGAAGATCTGCCGAAGGTGAGTTTCTCGCCCGGGGCGAGGCGGAGTTGGGCCTCGCGCGCGGACCGCTCCGGCTTCTCGTTCTCCGCCCGCCCGGTGGCCCGTGGCGGCACGACGATGATGCTGTACAAGGCCTGTCCCCCCTCACGCCCGACGTGGTCAGGGTAGAGCGAGAAGCCACGGGCCGTGCCCCCCTCGACAGGGTGAGCACGGCCCGTGGACGTGAATCGCGTGTGGTGCGCGGTGGTTGCCCGTCTCAGTAGCGGGGGCGGTTGAACCACGCGGTGCCGCTCGGCACGACCGGGGCGATCGTGATGATGACGGCGAAGGTGACCCAGATCAGCGGGCCGATGATGGCCGTCGCGAGACCGGAGTCGAGGCCGACGAAGAGGCCGATCAGACCGACGATGCCGCCGAGCGCGCCATAGACGACCGTGGTGATCCGGACACCCTGACCGCCGCGGCTGAACTTCACGCCGAGCGTGATGGAGAGGGCCGCGAGCGCGGCCGCGATCAGGGCGCCGATGATGGCGATACCGGCGACCGCGTCACCTGCCTCGCCCATGCCGGTGAGGCCGAGGTCCTCACCGCTGTCACCGGCGTCGCTGGCGATCGCACCCACGTAGAGGTAAATGATCGCGAAGAGTATCTGCACCGCCGAGATCAGGAACAGGAAGACGCGCGCGGTGACCAGGAGGCCCGGCATCGACTGCTGCATCGCGTTGCCGCCCTGGTAGCCGGGGTAGGCCGGCTGCTGCGGGTAGCCGTAGCCCTGCTGCGGCGGGACGCCGGGAGGGGCCTGGGGGTAGCCGTACCCGGGAGCGGCCGGGGGCTGCTGGGGCGGCTGCCCGTAAGGGTTGTTCGGGTCGCCGTAACTCATGGCGGTCTTCCTCCGTCGGGTAATGCGGGGACGACGCGGCACATCACGGAGGAAAGTTCTACAGATGCGGTCCGTCCCCCCGACACTGCCCGCGGCACTGTGCCGCATATCGTTCTTTAGGCCAGGCTTATTTGTCCAGCCGCATTCCATAGGTGTTGTGCAAGTGCAACAGAGCTGGTCAGGTCTCGGGACACAGCTGGGACACAGCCGGCCCGCAGGGGCGACCTGATTGGTACCGGGCGGGTCTCATCCGGGAAGATGGAGTCATGACCGCCCAGATTCTCGATGGCAAGGCCACCGCAGCCGCGATCAAGTCCGAACTGACCGCCCGCGTGGCGGCCCTGAAGGAGAGGGGCTTCACGCCCGGCCTCGGGACTGTTCTGGTCGGTGACGACCCGGGCAGCCAGAAGTACGTCGCCGGGAAGCACCGCGACTGCGCGCAGGTCGGCATCGCCTCCATCCAGCGCGAACTGCCCGCCACGGCGACGCAGGACGAGATCGAGGCCGTCGTCCGCGAGCTCAACGAGGACCCCGCCTGCACCGGTTACATCGTGCAGCTCCCGCTGCCCAAGGGCATCGACGAGAACCGCGTCCTGGAACTCATGGACCCGGCCAAGGACGCCGACGGTCTGCACCCGATGAACCTCGGCCGCCTCGTCCTGAACGAGCCCGCGCCGCTGCCCTGCACGCCCTTCGGCATCATCACGCTGCTCCGTCAGTACGGCGTGGAGATCAACGGCGCCGAGGTCGTGGTCGTCGGCCGTGGTGTGACGATCGGCCGCTCCATGCCGCTCCTGCTCACCCGCCGCTCGGAGAACGCGACGGTGACGCAGTGCCACACCGGCACCCGCGACCTGTCCTTCCACCTGAAGAAGGCCGACATCATCGTGGCCGCCGCCGGTGTCCCGCACCTGATCAAGCCCGAGGACGTGAAGCCGGGTGCCGCGATCCTGGACGTCGGCGTCTCGCGCGACGAGTCCGGCAAGATCGTCGGCGATGTGCACCCGGGTGTCAGCGAGGTCGCCGGGTGGATCTCGCCGAACCCCGGCGGTGTCGGCCCGATGACGCGGGCCCAGCTGCTCGTCAACGTCGTCGAGGCCGCCGAGCGCGCCGCGTCCGCCGCCGCGAGCTGAACCGGGAAAGGGTGAGCCCTATGAGCGCCGAACCTGATCAAGGGCCATCGCCGGCCGACGCCACGAAGGCCGACGCCGCGAAGCGCGACGTCACGGACGCTGACGTCACGGAGGCTGTCGTCACGGACGCCGAGGCCGTCGAGGACACCGAGGCCAAGGGCGCCGTCAGCGCCCCCGGTCCCGACGGGCCGAAGAAGACCACGCGGCGCTTCCCGCTCCTGACCCGGGACACCGCGCGGCCCGAGGGCGGCGGCCGGGCCGCGCCCGGCGACGCCCCCGCGCCCGCCCGGCAGTGGCCGCTGCTCAGCGTGCTCTCGACGGTGGGGATCGGGCTGCTGCTCACGGCCTTCGACGTGTTCCGCGTCGGCACGATACTGATCGGCCTCGCGCTGATCGCGGGCGCCGTCATGCGGTGGGCGCTGCCCGGCGTCGGCATGCTTGCGGTGCGTTCGCGCTTCACGGACATGGTCACGTACGGCGCCCTCGGCCTCGCCATCGTGCTGCTCGCGATGATGGCGCAGCCGAATCCGTGGCTGGAGATCCCGTTCCTGGGCGACACGCTGCACCGGACGATCACCACCTGAGCGCTGCTCCGGACACCGTGACGCAAGAAGACGGCGCCCGTCCTCTCCCCCGTGGGAGGACGGGCGCCGCCAGTTTGTGGGGGGCCGTTCCAACGGGATCCAGCGTCATGCCCCCGCCAACCCCGTACAAGGGATGCCTTGCCCCTGTGGCACGGAGGTGACCATTCCGCAATGGTGTTCCCGGCCGGCAACAGGTGGTGCCGCCGAGCGCGCAAAAGGTGCAAGGCCTACATTCCGGATGGTTTTGGATGTCCTGGGCCGCTACCCGGGGTTCCGCATCGTGGACCGGGACAGCGGTGGGACACTGGACGTTGGACCGCACGGAGTGCGACGGTGCACGCCAGTGGCCCGAATGCTCCCGTGCGCCCCCGGTCCGGGAACTGACATCCTGACTTTCGGCATCCCTCTGGGTAGCCCATGGCGGGAGCAGCGGGGGCTGCCTCATGGGCAGAGCGGGGGGAACCACGCGCGGGGGCACGTTGGCACGTACGGGGGGAATAGGGGGAGTAATGCCTCGTTGGAAGGCACTACCGGATGAGCTCGATCCGGAGGTCAGGGAGTTCGCCAGCCAGTTGCGCCGGCTCGTCGACCGCAGTGGTCTGAGCATCGCCGCGGTGTCGGACCGCACCGGGTACAGCAAGACGTCGTGGGAGCGTTATCTGAACGGGCGGCTGCTCGCCCCGAAGGGTGCGATCGTCGCGCTCGCCGAGGTGACGGGCACCAATCCCGTTCACCTCATCACCATGTGGGAACTCGCCGAGCGCGCCTGGAGCCGCTCCGAGATGCGGCACGACATGACCATGCAGGCGATCCGGATCTCCCAGGCGCGGGCCGCGCTCGGAGAGATGGGGCCGAATCCACCCAAGAGCAAGGGGAGTTCCGGCGCGGCGCGCCACAACGGCGCGGCGGGCGCGGGGGCAGGCGCGGGTGCGGGTGTAGGTTCCGCCGACCGTCCCGGCCGCCGTGGCGGAAGCGTCACCGGAGTCGCGGGCCCCGCGGGCGTCTCGCCCACGGTGCCGCCTCAGGCACCTCAGACACCTCAGGCATCGCAGGCACATCAGTCACCGCAGGCACCGCAGTCACCGTCGTACGGACCTGGGAGCGGGGGCGACCTGGGCGTCGTCGCGGCGCCGCCCGGCCCGGTCGAGCCGAACCGCGGCGGGGACTCGCCCGACCGGCAGCGGCGTCGCAGGAAGCTGACCATGTTCCTCGCGGGCGTCGTCGGCGCGCTCGTCGTCATAGCCGCCGCCGTCTTCCTGACGGACTTCGGCAAGGACGACAAGGGCGACGAGAGTGCCAAGCCGCCGGCGTCGCCGAGCACGAGCGACAAGGATCTGCCCGCGGGCGTCGAGTGCAGCGGCAAGAACTGCACCGGCAAGGACCCGGAGACCATGGGCTGCGGCGGCGAGTTGGCCACCACGACGACGCGCGCGACGGTCGGCAAGGCCCTGGTCGAGGTCCGCTACAGCAAGACGTGCGGCGCGGCTTGGGCGAGGATCACGCAGGCGGCGCCGGGCGACAAGGTCACCATTTCCGGCCAGGGCGCCAAGCAGAACGGGACCGTGAACGCGGACTTGGACGCGTACACACCGATGGTGGCCGTCAAGGACGGTGCGTCGGCGGAGGCGTGCGCGACGCTCAAGGCCGGTCAGACGGGCTGCACGAAGTGATGGGCCGCGCGAAGTGACGGGCCGCGCGAAGTAGGTACGACCCCCGAAGCAGGTACGACCCGAAGTAGGTACGACCCCCGGGAGGTGGCGGCCACCACCTCAGGGGGGGGGAGCGTGGCGGCCGCCCGGGGGTGTGGCCACTCCCGTGGGGGTACTGCTGCATGTGCCCTCGCATGCCGAAGACATGCCTGTCGATTTCGCGGGAATTTCGTGGCGGGCCGGACGGCGCCTCCGAACCGCCGCCGGCAGCAAGGGTGGATCTTTGTGGGGTGGGCCACACCCTCCCGGGGTTCGGGGTTCGGCGGGGCGCGATAGCCTGGCGGCGGATCTCTCTTGATGCCAAGAGATCGATCATCGAGAGGCGATCGACGAGGGCGTCGGCAGGGGATCCAGCACAAGGGGCAGGGACCCCCACCGCCAGCTGTCTTACGGAGATCGCCATGACCCGCACTCCCGTGAATGTCACCGTCACCGGCGCGGCCGGCCAGATCGGCTACGCGCTGCTCTTCCGCATCGCGTCCGGCCACCTGCTCGGCGCGGACGTGCCGGTCAACCTTCGCCTCCTGGAGATCACTCCGGCCCTGAAGGCCGCCGAGGGCACCGCCATGGAGCTCGACGACTGTGCCTTCCCGCTGCTGAACTCGATCGAGATCAGCGACGACCCGAACGTCGCCTTCGACGGCGCCAACGTCGCCCTCCTCGTCGGCGCCCGCCCCCGCACCAAGGGCATGGAGCGCGGCGACCTGCTCTCCGCCAACGGCGGCATCTTCAAGCCGCAGGGCAAGGCCATCAACGACAACGCCGCGGACGACATCAAGGTCCTCGTCGTGGGCAACCCGGCCAACACCAACGCGCTCATCGCGCAGGCCGCCGCCCCGGACGTACCGGCCGAGCGCTTCACCGCGATGACCCGCCTGGACCACAACCGCGCGCTCTCGCAGCTGTCGAAGAAGACCGGCGCCCCGGTCTCCGACATCAAGCGCCTCACCATCTGGGGCAACCACTCGGCCACCCAGTACCCCGACATCTTCCACGCGGAGATCGCCGGCAAGAACGCCGCGGACGTCGTGGGCGACCAGTCCTGGCTCGCCGACGAGTTCATCCCGACCGTCGCCAAGCGCGGCGCCGCGATCATCGAGGCCCGTGGCGCGTCCTCGGCCGCCTCCGCCGCCAACGCCGCCATCGACCACGTCCACACGTGGGTGAACGGCACGGCCGCCGGTGACTGGACCTCGATGGGCATCCCGTCGGACGGTTCGTACGGCGTTCCGGAGGGCCTCATCTCCTCCTTCCCCGTCACCACCAAGGACGGCAAGTACGAGATCGTCCAGGGCCTGGACATCAACGAGTTCTCGCGCACGCGCATCGACGCGTCCGTGCAGGAGCTCACCGAGGAGCGCGAGGCGGTCCGCGGTCTCGGCCTCATCTAAGACCCGTCACGTACGGCCCCGGCCGTACGCGCACGCTCGTCCACCTCGCCCCCGGCGGCCACTCGATCGGCAGCCGGGGGCGACGTGCGTCCGGTCCGGTGGCCGAGGGTGACGAGCACCGCGGCGGCCACCACCACGAGCCCCACGATCCGCAGCGCCGACTCCATCCCGGAGGTGAACTCCCCCGGGTGCGAGGCCATGACCGTCCCCGTGACGGCCACCCCCAGTGCCGCGCCGACCTCACGGGCCGAGGTGCCGAGGCCCGAGCCGAGACCCGCCTGGTGCGGCGGCAGCGACGAGACGACGCCGAGGGTCAGGGCGGGCATGCACATTCCCGTGCCCGCCGAGATGACGAGCAGCCAGCAGGCGTACGCCGCGTAAGGCGTGCCCGCGTCCGCCGTGGACGCGCCGAGCAGGCCGAGCCCGATCAGGAGCAGTCCGCCGCCCACCAGCGGGCGTGGCCGGTGCGACCAGCGGGCGGCGAGCCTGGGGACCAGCACCATGCCGATGGTGAGCGGGACGATGGCGAGGCCCGCGCGGGCGGCGCCGTACCCCTTCACGTACTGCAGGTACTGCGAGTTGACGTAGAAGAGCGCGAAGAGGCCGAAGAAGGACGCGGCCGTGCCGAGGGTCGCCGCCCGCAGCCGGCGTGACCTGAAGACCCGCGGGTCGAAGAGCGGAGCCCGCGAGCGCAGGGCGTGCGCCACGAACGCGCCGATGAGGGCGGCGCCCAGCGCGAACGCGACGAGGATGCGCGCCGACGTCCAGCCGTGCATCGGGCTCTCGATGATGCCGAAGAGCACCGCGAACAGCCCGCCGGTGAGGAGGGCCGCGCCGAGCGGATCGATGGCGGCCTCGACCGATGTCTCCGTACGGGGAGCCGTGCGCACCACGGCGAGAGCCAGGAGCGCGGCGAGCGGCACCATCAGCCAGAACAGCGCGCGCCACGGCAGGTACTGGCCGACAAGGCCGCCGACGGCGTTGCCCGCGAAGCCGCCGAGCCCGGCGGCCAGCGCCCAGGAGGCGATGGCCCGCGGCCGGTGCTCCGGCGATGCGGTGCGCACCAGGATCGACATCGTGGCGGGCATGATCAGCGCGGCTCCCGCACCGGAGACACCGCGTCCGGCGATCAGCTGGACGGGTCCGGTGGCGAGCGCGCTGACCGTGGCGCCCAGGGCGAAGAGGCCGAGTCCGCAGAGCAGCGCGCCCTTGCGGCCGTACCGGTCGCCGAGGGCGCCCGCGGGGATGAGCAGTCCCGCGAAGACGATGACGTACGCGTCGACCGTCCACAGCAGCTCGCTCGGCGAGGGGTGGACCGACGACGAACTCAGCTGCGGGATGAGGAGGTTGATGGCGGCGACCATGCCCTGCGCGACGAGCACGCAGGCGCAGAGGGTGAGTTCGGCCGAGCGCTTGAGCCGGTTCTGGGCAGGCGAGGGCAAGGCTCCTCCAAGGAGCGTCGTGGTGTGGGATGCCCGTTCACCGTAGGCTCGCTCCTCACATGATCTCCAGTGCAACCTTTGCAAGGGGTGTATGCGTGTGACGCAATCCGAACCGGGTCATCCCGGCAGCGGCCTCGACCTCAATCTCCTGCTCGCCCTCGACGTCCTCCTCGACGAGGAGAGCGTGTCGGGCGCCGCCCGCCGCATGCACCTGTCGGAGCCCGCGATGAGCCGCACCCTGGGCCGCATCCGCAAGGCCCTGGGCGACCCCATCCTCGTACGGGCGGGACGGCAGATGGTGCCGACCCCGCACGCGCTCGCCGTCCGGGCCGAGGTGAGCGCCGTGGTGGAGCGTGCGCGGGCCCTGTTCGCCGGGCCGGGAGCGGCCGATCTGCGCACCGTGTCCCGCACCTTCACCGTCCTCGGGCAGGACTCGATCGCCGCCGCCCACGGCCCCGCGCTGTTCGCCCGCGCCGCCGCCGAGGCGCCCGGCGTCCGCATCCGCTTCCTCGGCGAGAGCCACGTGGACGCGCCCGTGCTGCGCGAGGGCACGGCCGACCTGGAGGCCGGTGTGATCGACACGGTCGCGCCCGAGGTGCGGGTGGAGCACCTGCGCGACGACCGGATGCTGGGCGTCGTACGCCCCGGACACCCGCTGCTGCGGGGCACCTTGACCCCCGAGCGGTTCGCCGCCGCCGACCACATCACGGTCTCCCGGCGGGGACGGCTGCAGGGGCCGCTGGACACCGCGCTCGCCGAACGGGGGCTGACGCGCCGGGTGGTGGGCAGCGTGGGGACGTACCCCTCGTCGCTCTTCATCCTCCTGCGCACCGACCTGGTGGGCCTCGCCGTCTCCTGGGCGCGGCCCCTGACGGACACCCTCGGCCTTGTCACCTTCGAGATCCCCCTCGACCTGCCGGTGCTTCCGCTCGGCATCGCCTGGCACCCCCGGCACGACGCGGACCCGGCCCACGCGTGGCTGCGGGAGTGTGTGCGGGATCTGTTGCGCGACAGCGGGGATCATCACCCGCACGAGGGCTGAGCTTCACTTGTTCGAGGGGCATGGTCACCTTTCCGTGGCCCGTGCGCACACGCTCCGTTACCATCCAATTCCGCTTTATCTCAACGGAGTTGGCCATGGCAGGTAACACCGAGGCCACCAGACTGCTGTGTGCCGGCGTCCACCTGGACGCGGTGTTCCGCAGAAGGGTCGTCTCAGAACTCGTCGGTCACGCGGAGCGCCCCGTGGCGCCGCCGCTCGGCGCCGATGTGCTTCCGGTGCTCGCGCACGCGCTGCGCGCCCGGCGCGAGGAACTGGTCACCGCGCTGCTCCTGGCAGCCGTGTGGATCGGGTTCCTCGTCACCGACGCGGTGATGATCTGGGACGCCCTGGAGGACTCCAGGGGCGGTGAGTCGGGCGTCTCCGGTGGCGACCTCGCCCTGCTCGCCCTCGATCCGGACGACTTCGTCGACTCGGGCCCCGACGGCACGTTCGGTGTCTTCGTGCCGGGCGGCTGGGCGATCGGGTACGCCGCGGTGGTCCTGCTGCTGTGGCTGGCGCGCGTTGTCTCGGGGCGGGGAGCGGACGGCGGGACCCTGCGGCGGATGGAGCTTCCCCCGCTGCTTGCCTGGCTGCGGCGCCGGATCGGCTGGCTGGTGACCGCGTTCGCGTGGTGGTGCGCCGCCGCGTACGGATTCTCCGCGATCGCCGAGGTCAAGGACACCCCGTATCCCGTGATCTTCCCGCTGCTCGTCGCGGCGGTGGTGTGGCGCCATCAGTTCCTGCGCAAGCGGACCCTGCGCACGCAGCTCGCCCGCCAGGCCTTCGCCGAGACCGAACAGCCCGGCATCCCACGGCGGTTCTCCCGCATCGTCGACTGCATCCACCGCGAGCAGAACGCACCGGTCACCCTCTACGACGCGAACCGCCCCTTCGTGGGCGCCGGAAAGCCGCGCAAGCCGTGGTCCGTCGTCCTTGAGCTGCAGCGCGCCGAGACGGAGAAGGACGGCGGGGACGGCGGGGTCGGCGGGACCGGCGGGGTGCCTGCTCAGCGCGCGTACGAACCGCTCGCCGCGCGCGAGGTCATCAAGATGATCGAGCCGCGCCTGAAGGACCTGCGCAGGTCCGCCGCTGCCACCAGCGTGGACCGGCTGCGGGACCTGGAGATCGAGGAGTTCGTCTATCTCCCCGCCGGCGTGGGCCGCGACGAGCAGCTCTACACCGGACGGGGGTACGAGACCGCGGGGCTCTACGACGCCGGGCAGGCGGCCCGGCATCTCGAACGGGCGGCCGGTGAGGGCGGGGAGGCGCGGCGCCATTTCCTGCGGATCAGGGTCGGCGCCTGGAACGAACAGGTCGTCGTCTCGCTCCTGGTCAGGGTGCACACCCAGGGCGGCATGCTGGTCCTCGAAGTGGTGCCGCACGTGCTCGGGCCGATCGTCCCCGAGTTCCGCGAGGTCGACACGATCGTGGCCCGTGAGCCGGAGGGCCCGGTCCGTGACGCCCTGCGCGCCTGCGTCGACGGTCCGGCGGCCGGTGTGGCGATCGGCATCGCCGCCCTGCGCGCACTGCCCTCGCTCGTGCCGTCCTTCCGGCTCTGGCTCGCCCAGCCCGAGGCCCCCGAAGAGGCGGCCCCCGCCGCGCGCGCCCTGCGGTCCGCGTGTTCCTGGCTCGGGATCGGCCGCCCCGTGCAGGCCCCGCCGGACGCGCCGCTGGTCTCGCTGCGCCAACTGGCGAGCACCGACAAGCTCTCGCTCTTCCAGGAGATGGACGTCGCCCGCTACACCCGCACCCTCCAGGACCGCATCGGCGAGGGCGTCCGCGACGCGCTGCGGGCGGGCGGCTTCCGCACGGACCGCCTCGAACAGAACATCACGCAGATCAACAACAGCGGGGTCTACATCGGGGAGATGTCCGGCGGCGCCATCGCCACCGGCTCCCACGGCCAGGCCACGCACACCACCGAGAGGAGCACGGCATGAGCGGCGACGGGGACAACGGCGGCGGCGCGCACGTCCAGATCGGCTCGATCACCGGTGGCTCGCAGGCCTTCGGCGCGCACGGCAGGGCCGTGTCCACCAACCAGACGGTGGTGGTCTCCGACCCGAGGCAGCAGCACCTGCTCACCCAGGTCCGGGCCCTGCGCGGCGAGCTGCACCAGGCCGCTGAGCTGACGGCCGACGACGAGGCGCTCGACGCCGAACTGGGCGAGGTGGAGCGGGAGATCGGCCGCGCGGGGCACGGCGACAGCGGACTGCTCGGCAGGCTCAGGGCCCGCCTGGAGCAGTACGGCGCAGCCGCCGCGACGGCCGCGTCCGTGACGGCCGTCCTCCAGGCGATCGCCCAGGTCACGGGCTGAGGGACGAGCGGTGCGGATCTTCGACGCCGACCGCCAGGAGTGGGTCGGCCACGAGCAGGAGCGGCATGTCGCGGAGCTCCACGACCGGGACGCGGTGCGCCAGGGCAAGGCGCTGCGCGGTGCCGTGACGGTCCTTGCGGTGTGCGGCCTTGCCTTCGGCGCGTGGGCGCTTGGCTGGAAGGACGAGCCGCGGCCGACGGGGTATCTGACGGTGCTCGAACAGCCCGCGCAGAGCGGGGACGCGGGCACCGGCACCGAGGGAGACACCGCGGCGCCGACCCCCGCGGGCGTACCGCCGGCTCCGTACGAGGAGGTGTTCGACCAGGAGGGCTTCCGGCTCGCGGTGCCGCGGGGCTGGGTCCGCCACGTGGTCGACCCGGCGGAGGGCTTCAACGTCATCAACTACCTCAGCCCAGAAGGGGATCGGCGGCTGCAGGTGTACCGGGTGAGCGAGTCGTCCCCGTACGAATCGCTGCGGACCTGGCTTGACGAGACGCCGATGCCCGGCGGCTTCGACCAGCTCGCCCCGCTGCAGCGGATGGACGACGCCGGACGCCCGGCGGCCCGTCTCGAATACGTGGCCGAGAAGTTCAAGGACGGACCGGACAGCGGTACGTGGCACGTCATCGACCATCGCTTCGAGGCGGTGGACGGCGAGCTGTACGCCCTGGCGGTGTACGGCTCCGACACGGACGGCAGGGACGACGAGGAGGAGTTCATCGCCACCGCCCTGTCGTGGTTCTGCCCGCCGGACGAGATCTGCCCCGAGCCGGACACCGGCTGACTGATCCGGTCTCTCCGCCCGCTGCAAGTTGCTGGATGAGTTCTGTTGCGTACCTGCTCATCGATGTAGTACTTCTTATACATGAGCGAGCAAGTGCACAACAGGTTGGCGATGGTGCGCGCGGAGCGGAAGGTGTCGCGCCAGAGCCTGGCCGAGGCGGTGGGGGTCCACTACCAGACCATCGGCTACATCGAGCGCGGGCAGTACAACCCGAGCCTCGACCTGGCGCTGAAGATCGCGGTGTTCTTCGGACTGCCGGTGGAGGCGCTGTTCTCCCTCGAGCCGTTCCGCCCGCTCACGGACGAGGTCTACGGGAGGAGTCAGGGATGACGGGCCAGCAGGTACGGGAGAGGTCGGCGCAGCCGATGACCGGGTACGACCGGCGGATGTTCGCGCTCATGAACCGGCGCGAGGGGGCGCCGATGTACGCCACCGCCGCGCGCAGGCGGTTCGCGGTCGGCGCCCACATCGCGCTGACGGTGGCGAGCGTCGCGGCCTGGCTGCTCACGGTCGTCGGTGATCAGCGCTGGGCGATGTGGACGATGCTCGGCCTTCTGCTGCCGTGGTGCGTCGCCACCGGCGTCATCAACGGCGCCACGCGAGGCCTTCTCGAACTGCGCGAACGCGCCCTCGACGAGCGGCAGCGCGCGGAGCGGGTCCGCGTCGCGGCCCGTGCCCGTCAGGTGATGCTGTGGCTGCTCCTGGCTGCCGCGGTCGGCGCGGGGATCGCCGCGTACCAGGGATGGGAGGCCGAAGGGCTGCTCTTCCCGGTGCTCTTCACCGCGTTCGTCGTGCACTGGCTGATGCCGCTGTGGGTGGCGGGGCTCGCCGTGCAGGACGAGCCCGCGGACCTCGACGAGGACGACGCGTAGGCCGACCGGCAGGGCGCTCACGTGCTCGGTTTGTCCGTCACCTGACCCTGCAGCTGAGACACGTCCACGGACTCCTCCTCGGACGGCGTCTTGGACGGGACCGGCTTGTCGTAGTCGCCGAGCTTCAGCGTCGAGTCGGTCCCATCACCCACCGATGTGGCCTTGACCAGGTACGGGGCGCCCTCGGCAGCGACGTACATCGTCGTCTTCTTGCCGTCGTCCGTGCCCGTGATCGGGATGACGTCAGCGCCTTCGACCTTCGTGGTGTCGCCCTTCCTGAGGTCCGTGGAGTCACCGGCCTCGTCCTTGATCTCCTTCTGGATCGTGTCGAGGTCGCAGGCCTCGGCGATGTCCTCCAGCATCGGGTCGTCGGAGGTGCCGTACAGATAGCGGTCCCCGATGAGGTCGGCCGCGGCCTCGCCCTGGCCGCCCGGCAGCTGCGCCTTCCAGAAGGCGAGGTCGGGCTTCATCCAGATCTTCTCGCCCTGCTTGATCAGTTCGAGGCTGCCGCCGTCGTCGGCCATCCGCAGTGTGCCGGCGCAGTTGCCGTCCTGGTCGAGGGCGAGGTCCATGGCGGCGGGATCGTCCTTCTTGACGTCCGTGCCCTTCTGCCCCAGTTCCAGGCGGACCGACTTCGCGTCGAGCAGTTCCTGCTCCGCCTTGTCGGAGATCTCCTGTGCGCTCAGGTCTTCCGTGTCGGCGAGCGCGACCGCCGGTGCGACCAGGAGCGCGGCCGCCGTACAGGCCGCCGTACCCCAGGCACGCCTCTTGGATATTCCACGCATAGCGCCACCTCCAAGGGCAAACCCCTCTTCGAGCGTACGTTTCGCCCCAGGTGCCTGCACGCGCAGTGACACAGCGCACTTTCAGTTATGTAATGCGCATGGTTTCTCCGCCTCGGGGCATGTGCACCCGGCTACCGCGAGTGACAGGCGGGGCGTATGACAGGAACGGAAGGCAAACGGGACGTGTCCGCACAACAGACCATCCATGTGGGCGGAGAGTGGCGAAACGCCCTCTCCGGCGCCACGCGCGAGATCCTCGACCCGGCGGATGCCAAGCCGTTCGCGCTGATCGCCGAGGGCGGCACCGAGGACACCGACGCGGCCATCGCCGCCGCACGTGAGGCCTTCGACCACGGAACGTGGCCGGCCACGCCCGTCGCCGAACGGGCCGCACTGCTGCGCCGCGTGGCAGACCTCCTCGTACGCGACCGGGAGAAGATCGGGCTCCTGGAGAGCCGCGACGCCGGCAAGACCGTCGAGGAGGGCCGCGTCGACGTCGACTGCGTCGCCGACGCCTTCCGTTACTTCGCCGACCTGGTGATCGGCGAGGGCGCGGGCCGTGTGGTCGACGCGGGCTCCGACGACATCCACAGCGTCGTCGTGCACGAGCCGGTCGGCGTCTGCACGATGATCACGCCGTGGAACTACCCGCTCCTCCAGGCAAGCTGGAAGATCGCCCCCGCGCTCGCCGCGGGCAACACCTTCGTCATCAAGCCGAGTGAGGTCACTCCGCTGACGACGGTCGCGCTGATCGAGCTGCTCGTCGAGGCGGGGCTCCCGTCCGGTGTCGCCAACATCGTGACGGGACCCGGCCACACCGTCGGCGCGCGCCTGTCCGACCACCCCGACGTCGACCTGGTCTCCTTCACCGGCGGCCTCGTCTCCGGCACCAAGGTCGCGCAGGCCGCGGCACTCGGCGTCAAGAAGGTCGCCCTCGAACTCGGCGGCAAGAACCCGAACGTCGTCTTCGCCGACGCCTGCGCCACCGAAGAGGGCTTCGACACCGCCGTCGACCAGGCGCTGAACGCCGCCTTCATCCACAGCGGGCAGGTCTGCTCCGCCGGTGGCCGCCTCATCATCGAGGAGTCGGTGCGCGAGCGCTTCGTCGCCGAACTCGCCCGCCGCGCAAGCAAGATCAAGCTCGGCCGCGGCACCGAGGACGGCGTCGAGTGTGGCCCGCTCGTCTCGCAGCAGCAGCGCGAGAAGACGGAGATGTACGTCGCCTCCGCCCTTGAGGAGGGCGCGGTCCTGCGCACCGGCGGCAAGCGCCCCGAGCCCAGCGAGGTCCGCCCCGCGACCGGCTACTTCTACGAGCCGACCGTCCTGGACCAGTGCCACCGCGAGATGCGCGTCGTGCGCGAAGAGGTCTTCGGCCCGGTCCTGACCGTCGAGACCTTCCGCACCGAGGACGAGGCCGTAGCGCTCGCCAACGACACCGAGTACGGTCTCGCGGGCGCCGTCTGGACCAACGACGCGGGCCTGGGCCGCCGCATGGCCCGGCGCCTGCGCCACGGCACCATCTGGATCAACGACTTCCACCCCTACCTTCCGCAGGCGGAGTGGGGCGGCTTCGGCAAGAGCGGCGTCGGGCGCGAGCTCGGACCCGCCGGGCTCGCCGAGTACCGCGAGTCCAAGCACATCTACCAGAACCTCGCGCCGCAGCCGGTCCGCTGGTTCGCGGGCTGAGGCCCGACTCGTAGACATGTGCGCGGGGGTGGCAGTCCCGCCCCCGCGCACGTATGTATGTCCGTCACTTCCGAGCACTCCCCGCTCAATACGCGCAAGCACCTTGCACCACACCTCGCAGGAAGAGGAGCAGCACGCATGGCTGAGACCACCGAGTACGACTACGTCATCGTCGGCGGCGGCACCGCCGGTTCGGTGATCGCGTCCCGCCTCACCGAGGACCCGGACGTCACCGTCGCCGTCATCGAGGGCGGCCCCAGCGACATCGACCGCGAGGACGTCCTCACGCTGCGCCGCTGGCTCGGCCTCCTCGGCGGCGACCTCGACTACGGCTACACGACCACCGAGCAGCCGCGCGGCAACTCGCACATCCTGCACAGCCGCGCCAAGGTCCTCGGGGGCTGCTCGTCGCACAACACCCTGATCTCGTTCAAGCCGCTGCCGTCCGACTGGGACGAGTGGGAAGAGGCGGGCGCCACCGGCTGGGGCGCCGCCGCGATGGACCCCTTCTTCGGCAAGCTGCGCAACAACATCGTGCGCGTCGCCAAGAAGGACCAGAACCAGATCGCCACCGACTGGGTCGAGGCCGCGCAGGACGCGCTCGGCATCCCCGAGGTCGTCGGCTTCAACGACAAGCCCTTCGACGAGGGCGTCGGCTTCTTCGACCTCTCGTACCACCCGGAGAACAACAAGCGTTCCTCCGCGTCCGTCGCCTACCTCCACCCCCACATGGAGGCCGGTGACCGCCCGAACCTCCACCTCTTCCTGGAGACGTGGGCCACCAAGCTGGAGCTCGAGGGCAAGACCGCGCGCGGCGTCCACATCCGTACGAAGGAGGGCGAGGAGCAGCTGCTCACCGCCCGCCGCGAGGTGCTCGTCTGCGCGGGCGCCGTCGACACGCCCCGTCTGCTCATGCACTCCGGCATCGGCCCCGCCAAGGATCTTCAGGCCCTCGGCATCCCCGTCACGCACGACCTGCCGGGTGTCGGCGAGAACCTCATCGACCACCCCGAGTCGGTCATCGTCTGGGAGACCAACGGACCGATCCCCGGCAACTCCGCGATGGACTCCGACGCGGGCCTGTTCGTGAAGCGGGACCCGGACCACAAGGGTCCTGACCTGATGTTCCACTTCTACCAGATCCCGTTCACGGACAACCCGGAGCGCCTGGGCTACGAACGCCCGGAGCACGGCGTCTCGATGACGCCGAACATCACCAAGTCCCGTGCGCGCGGCCGTATCTACCTGACGTCGGCCGACCCGGAGGTCAAGCCCGCCCTCGACTTCAAGTACTTCGAGGACGAAGAGGACTACGACGGGCAGACCCTGGTCGACGGGATCAAGCTGGCCCGCAAGGTCGCGCAGGCCGAGCCTTTCGCCAAGTGGCTCAAGCGTGAAGTGTTCCCCGGTCCGGAAGTGACCGAGGACGCCGAAATCAGCGAACTCGTGCGCAAAGCCGCGCACACTGTCTACCACCCTGCGGGAACCTGCCGAATGGGCGCTTCCGCTGATGAACTTGCCGTGGTCGACCCGGAACTGCGGATCCGGGGCCTCGAAGGAATCCGCATCGCGGACGCATCCGTCTTCCCGACGATGCCTGCGGTGAACCCGATGATCGGAGTGCTCATGGTCGGGGAAAAGTGCGTGGAACTGCTGACCGGGAGTGATGTCCGATGACCACCACCACTGAGAAGACGCCTTCTCCCGAGACGCCCGCCACCGACGCGGCGGCGCCCGTGTTCACCGTCAGGGACCTGTGGAAGGTCTTCGGGCCCAAGGCGCAGCGCATCCCGGGCAACGAGGAGTTCGCGGGTCTTTCCGCCGCCGAGCTGCGCGAGCGCACCGGCTGCACGGCGGCCGTGCGGGAGGTCAGCTTCGACGTCCAGCGGGGCGAGGTCTTCGTCGTCATGGGCCTGTCAGGATCGGGCAAGTCCACGCTGGTGCGAACCCTGACCCGGCTCATCGAGCCGACCAGCGGTTCCATATCCATGGACGGCAAGGACGTCCTCGCCATGGACAAGAACGAGCTGCGTGAACTGCGCCGCCACAAGGCCGCGATGGTCTTCCAGAACTTCGGCCTCCTTCCGCACCGCACGGTCCTCGACAACGTCGCGTACGGCCTGGAGATCCAGGGCGTCAGCAAGGCCGAGCGCCGCGCCAAGGCCATGGAGGTCGTCGCCAAGGTCGGCCTCGAAGGCCTTGAGGACCGCCGCCCCACGCAGCTCTCCGGCGGCCAGCAGCAGCGCGTGGGCCTGGCCCGCGCCCTCGCCGTCGACCCCGAAGTCCTCCTCTTCGACGAGCCGTTCAGCGCGCTCGACCCGCTGATCCGCCGCGACATGCAGGAAGAAGTCATCCGCCTGCACCGCGAAGAGGGCCGCACGATGGTCTTCATCACCCACGACCTGAGCGAGGCGCTGCGCCTCGGCGACCGCATCATGCTGATGCGGGACGGCGCCATCGTGCAGCTCGGCACCCCCGAGGAGATCGTCGCCAACCCGGCCGACGACTACGTCCGCGACTTCGTCCAGGACGTGGCGCGCGAGCAGGTCATCTCCGTACGCCGCGCCATGCGCCCCGCCGAGGGCGACGAGGCCGAGTCCGGTGCCGCGATCAGCCCGGACACGCTGGTCGTCGACGCGATCGAGGCGGTGGCGCGCAGCGGGTCGTACTGCCGCGTCGTGGACAACGGACGCACGCTGGGCATCGTCGACCACGAGCAGCTCCTCGCCGTGGTCGCGGGCCTCGACAGCGACCCCCAGGACAAGGAGGTGGCGGCTGTATGAGTGCTGCCCCGACTGCCGTCCTTGAGAAGAAGGACCGCGTGTCCCCGCCGGGCCCTCCTCCCGAAGGCCCCGGGCCGCTGGCCGGGTTCCTGCGCAACCCCAAGGCGATCCTGCTGCTCTGCGCCGTGCTTGTCGCGGTCGTATCGGCGGCCGTCACGGCGAACGGCGTCTGGCCGTCCGACCTGACCTTCGACGTGCGCTCGCCGCTCGACGACGTCGCCACCTGGATGGCGCAGCACCGCGACACCCACCCGATCTTCCTGTACTTCCTGCTGCACATCAGCAACGCCTCGGAGTCCGCGGTGGAGGGTGTGCTCAGCGGTCTGGAGACCCTCGGCTTCATCGGTGTGACCGTCGCCGCCGTGCTCATCTCCTGGTACGCGGGCGGGGCGAACCTGCGCCGCCGCGCGCTGACCCTCGCGGGCATCGCCTTCGGCACCTTCGCCGTGATCGGCGTGCTCGACGTGTGGGAAGAGGCGATGGAGACCCTCGCCCTGATGGTCGTCTGTGTGGCCGTCGCGGGTCTCCTCGGTGTGCTTCTCGGCCTCGCGGCCGGGCTCTCGGACCGTGCCGAGCGCATCCTGCGGCCGGTGTTCGACACCATGCAGGTGCTTCCGGCCTTCTCCTATCTGCTGCCCTTCGTGTTGATGTTCGACGTCGGCACCCCGGCCGTCTTCATGGCGACCGTCATCTACGCCGCCCCGCCGATGGCCAGGCTCACCTCGCTCGGCCTGCGCGGCGCCGACGCGGCGGCTCTTGAGGCCTCCCGGTCCCTTGGCGCGAGCGCCTGGCAGCGGCTGTGGACGGCCCGCCTCCCGCTGGCCCGCAAGCCGATGCTGCTCGGCCTCAACCAGACGATCATGATGTGTCTCTCGATGGTCGTGCTCGCCACGGTGGTCGGCGCCGGCGGTCTTGGTGACCCGATCTTCATGGCGATCTCCACCCTCGACGTGGGCCTCGCGGCTCCGGCCGGTATCGCGATCGTGCTGATCGCCATCTGGCTGGACCGTACGACCGCGGGGTTCGGCGAACGTGTCGACGACCCGGCATCCGCGCGCAGCGCCTTCGTCACGCGCGTCCTGTGGGCCGCCATGGCCGCCGTGATCGCGGGCGCCGTCGTACTCGGCCAGGCGCTCGGCCGCACCGAATGGCCGGAGAACTGGGTCGTCTCCATCGCCGAGCCGATCAACGACGTCGTCGGCTGGATCGAGCGCGAACTCGGCTCCGGCATCCCGGTCATCGGCGGCACCCTCACCTGGGCGAACGGCTTCATCCGCTGGGGCATCAACCCGCTGTTCGACGCCCTGCTCGCCACCCCGTGGTGGGCGATGCTCCTGGTGGCCGGTGTTCTCGGCTATCTCGCGGGACGCTGGCGTGCGGCGGTCACCGTCGTGCTCGCGCTCGCCGCGATCGGCGCGATGGGGCTGTGGAGCCGCTCGATGGACACGCTCTCGCAGGTGATCGCCGCCCTGGTGGTCACGCTGATCCTGGGCTTCGCCATCGGTGTGCTCGCGGCCCGGGTGGCCTGGGTGGAGCGCGGCATCCGGCCGGTGCTCGACACCATGCAGACCCTGCCGGCCTTCATCTATCTCATCCCGATGATCGCGCTGTTCGGCTCCAACCCGTCGGCCGCCGCGGTGGCCTCCGTCATCTACGCGCTGCCCGCCGTCATCCGCATCACGGCCCAGGGCATCCGCCAGATCGACCCCTCGGCCCTGGAAGCGGCCCGCTCGCTCGGCGCCTCCACCGGCCAGCAGCTCTGGCAGGTCCAGCTGCCGCTGGCCAGGCCCGCGCTGCTCGTCGCCCTCAACCAGGGTGTCGTGCTCGTCCTCTCCATGGTCGTCATCGGCGGCATGATCGGCGGCGGCGCGCTCGGCGTGGACGTGATCAAGGGCCTCACCAAGGGCGACCTCGGCCTCGGCCTGACGGCCGGTATCGCGATCGTCTGCCTGGGGCTGCTGCTCGACCGCATCTCCCAGCCAGGCGCCGAAATCAAGGAACGCGCACTTCGCTGACGTACGCGCCCCGTATGTTCTTCAACTCTGCATTCCTGCTACGTAAGGGAACCATCTCGTGAACCGTAATCAGCGGATACGCACTTCGGTCCTGGCCGGTCTCGGCGCCCTGTCCATGGTCGCGCTCAGCGCCTGCTCCGCCGCCGACACCAAGTCGTCGGGCAGCGCCGACGAGGTCACCATCACGGTGCCTTCCTGGGTCGGCGCGCGCGCCAACGCCGAGGTCGCCAAGAAGCTCCTCGAGGACGAGGTCGGCGTCAAGAAGGTCAACCTGCAGCAGCTCGACGAGCCGATCGCCTGGGACGCGCTGAACAACGGCAAGGCCGACGCGATCCTGGAGGACTGGGACGGCCAGCCCAAGAAGCAGAAGCTCTACATCGACGAGAAGAAGACGGTCGTCAAGGGCGGCGACCTGGGCGTCACCGGCCACATCGGCTGGTTCGTGCCGAAGTACTACGCGGACAAGCACCCCGAGATCCTCGACTACAAGAACCTCAACAAGTTCGCCAAGGACTTCAAGAGCAACCGCAGTGGCGGCAAGGGCGAGTTCATCGGCGCCGCCCCGTCGTACACCACGTACGACGAGTTCCTGATCAAGAACCACAAGCTGAACTTCAAGATCAAGGACACCGGCAACGAGGCGGCGCAGATCAAGGAGATCCAGCGCAAGTACGCCGCCAAGGAGCCCTTCATCTCGTACTGGTGGGAGCCCCTGTGGGCCAACGCCGACATGGACCTGGTCGAGGTGAAGTTCCCGGAGTTCAAGGAGGGCTGCAACGAGCCCGAGGCCGCCACCAAGTGTGGTTACGCCGACACTCCGCTGCAGAAGTACTTCAACGCCGACTTCGCCAAGGACGGCGGCGACGCCGCGAAGTTCCTGAAGAACTTCAAGTGGACGACCGAGGAGCAGAACGAGGTCGCCATGTCGATCGCCAAGGACAAGATGTCCGGCGAGGCCGCGGCCGAGAAGTGGATCAAGGACAACAAGGCGACGTGGGAGAAGTGGATCCCGAAGAAGTGACGTCGCAGCCCGCCGCCTCGCGGCGGGTGCTGAAGCCGAACGGCTGACACCACGGTGGCGGGCGCCCCTTCCGGGGGCGCCCGCCACCGTCGCGACTACCGCAGGCCGGCCGCGATCTTCCGCAACTCCTCCGTCGCGCTGAGCAGCAGGCCGGGCCCGAACGTGATGCGGGTGGCGCCCAGTTCGCCCAGTTCCCGCAAGGACGGCGGGCCGTCCGGCTTCGCACCCGTGTTGAGAGGGCCGTCGATGTCCGACCGCAGCCGCGGCAGTGCCCCGGGCGGCGCGAAGATCGGGTAGACGCAGTCCGCGCCCGCCGCCACATAGAGGCGGGCCCGCTCGATGGCGGCAGCGGGGTCGGCGTTCCCCCGGATGAACGTGTCCACGCGGGCGTTGATGAACACCCCGTCGCCCGCGGCGGCACGCACCTGCGCCAGCCATTCCGCGTGCTCGTGCGGGTCCTTGAGCACCCCGCCCGTCGAGTCCTCCAGGTTGCAGCCCACCGCGCCCGTCTCCAGGAGCCGCTCCACCAGCTCCTTCGGCGGCAGCCCGTAGCCGTCCTCGATGTCCGCGGACACCGGCACGGCCCCGGAGACCGACCGTACGATCCGGGCCACCGCCGCGAACATCTCGTCCGGCGGCACCTCACCGTCCGCGTACCCGAGCGACGCCGCGACCCCCGCGCTCGGCGTCGCGAGGGCCGGGAACCCCGCCTCCACGAAGACCCGCGCGCTGACCGCGTCCCACGGACCAGGAAGGACCAGCGGATCACCGGGCGCACGCCCACGATGCAGCGAGCGGAAGTCGTCCACGAGGCTCACGGCGCGTACCCACCCGGCTCGATGCGGCGGCTGACCATCAGCCGGTTCCAGCTGTTGATGACGGTGATCACCCCGATGAGGTGGGCGAGTTCGGCCTCGTCGAAGTGCTTGGCCGCCACCTCGTACGCCTCGTCGGGTACGAACCCGTCCGTCAGGACGGTGACCGCCTCCGTCAGCGTGAGAGCGGCCCGCTCGCGCTCGCTGAAGACCTCGCCCGCCTCCGCCCATGCGTTGAGGAGGGCAATACGCTTCGCCGTCTCGCCGTTCCTGACGGCGATGTCCACGTGCATGTCCAGACAGAACGCGCACGCGTTGAGCTGCGAGGCCCGGATCATCACGAGCTCGGCGAGCACAGGGTCGCCGAGCCCCTTCTTCGCGGCCGCGCTCAGCGCGGACATCGCGGTCCCGACGCCCTTGTCGAGGTGGGTGGTCCGGGCGCTCACTTGTGGTCACCGGCCTTGTAGTGGCCCGGCACCTGACGCGTCGAGACGCCGAAGCGGTTCCACGCGTTGATCACCGTGATCGCGGCGATCAGCTGCGTCAGCTCCTGCTCCTCGAAAAGGGCCGCGGCCTTCTCGTACACCTCGTCCGGCACGAAGCCGTCCGTCAGGACGGTGATCGCCTCGGCCAGCTCAAGGGCGGCGACCTCCTTCGCCGTGTAGAAGTGCTGCGACTCCTCCCACGCGCTGAGCTGGATGATCCGCTCGACGCTCTCGCCCGCCGCGAGGGCGTCCTTGCTGTGCATGTCGATGCAGAGCGCGCAGTGGTTGAGCTGCGAGGCGCGGATCTTGACGAGCTCGAGGATCACCGGGTCGACGCCCTTACGGGCGGCCGCGTCGAGCCGGATCATCGCCTTGAAGACCTCGGGGGCGTGCTGGTGCCAGTCGAGGCGGGGCGCGTGCTCGTGGACGTACTCCTTGGCCTGCGCCTGTGCGGGGGTGGTGTGTGCGGGGGTGGTGTGAGCGGCAGTGCTGTCATTCGTGGTCATGACATCGACCGTACGTGCGCAATAGCCCACAGGTATGGTCCATTCCCATGGGAGAATCCTGGGCCACTTTGGGCGTCGACCTCCACCTGGAGACCGGGGGAGACGCGACCCGCTCCGGCGTACGCAAGGGCCTCACGGACGCCCTGCGCGAAGCGGTCCGGGGCGGCAGGCTCGCCCCCGGCACCCGCCTCCCCTCGTCCCGCTCCCTCGCCGTCGACCTGGGCATCGCCCGCAACACCGTCGCCGACGCGTACGCGGACCTGGTCGCCGAGGGCTGGCTGACCGCACGGCAGGGGTCCGGCACCCGCGTCGCCGAACGCGCCGTGCCGCGCCC
>NZ_BAAAUG010000019.1:92076-174826 GCF_039533825.1 Streptomyces rectiviolaceus | reverse complement strand
TATTAACGGGAAACCCCCGCACCCTCTGGGTGCGGGGGTTTTCTGCGTTCAGGGCTCATTTAGGGTCGAGTTATGCGATACGACCTGGTCATCTTCGACAATGACGGCGTCCTTGTGGACAGCGAGCCGCTTTCCAATACCATCCTTGCCGCCTATCTGACCGAGCTCGGGCACCCCACCACGTATGAGGATTCCCTGCGTGACTACATGGGGGCTGCCATTCATCGCGTACACGATCTTGTTCTTGAGCGGAGTGGGCAGCGTCTGCCCAAGGATTTTGATGTGACCTTCCACGCTCGTGTCTTCGCCGCCTTCGAGCGGGAGCTTGAGCCTGTGGCGGGGGCCGTTGGCGTACTGGAGAAGTTGGTGGCCGGTGGAGTGCCGTACTGCCTTGCCTCCTCCGGGAGTCATGAGCGGATTCGGGTCGGACATCGGCGGACCGGGCTCGATCGGTGGTTCGGTGACGACCGGGTCTTCAGCTCTGAGGACGTGGGGCGCGGGAAGCCTGCGCCGGATCTCTTTCTGTATGCCGCCGAGCGCATGGGAGTGGCGCCCGAGAAGTGTGTGGTGGTCGAGGACAGTCCGCTGGGGGTGCGGGCCGCTGTGGCGGCGGGGATGGATGTGTACGGGTTCACCGCCATGACGCCGGCGGAGCGGCTCTCGGGGGCCAATGAACTCTTCGGGGACATGGGGGAGTTGGCTGACCTGCTCGTATGACGTGGGTGGGGGGAGCGGTCTGACATTTGTCACTGCGAGGTCCGGACGATCGTTTCTGTCGGCCGATGGGTGGTCGCGGCGAGGCTGAGTACGTCGAGAACGAACGGGACGCACTCAGTGAGAGTGACAGTGACGACGGAGGACCGATCGCTATGAGCCAGCTCGGCACCACAGCCCCTGCCCCTGCCCCTGCCACGGGCACCGCAGCTGCCGCGGAAGCCTCCGTCCGGCAGTCGCGCTGGGAGTCGCTGAAGCCGCTCGTGCTGGACGCGGCGGTGCCCACAGCCTCGTACTACCTGCTCAGCAAGGGCTTCGGGATGGGCACGATGGCGGCGCTTGCCTGGAGCAGTGTGGTGCCCGCCGGGCGGACGCTGTGGAGTGTGCTCAAGGAGCGCCGGGTCAATGGGTTCGCGGCGCTCGTCCTGGCCGCCAACCTCGTCGGGCTGCTGCTCAGTCTGCTGGCCGGTGACCCGCGGCTGATGCTCGCCAAGGACAGTGGGATCACCGCGACGATCGGCATCGCTGTGCTGGTGTCCGTGGCCGCAGGGCGGCCGCTGATGACCGTGGGGCTCAAGCCCTGGGTGACCAAGGGGAATCCGCTGCGGACCGGTGTGTGGGAGCGGCTGATCGCCGAGCGGGGGAGGTTCGCGCGGATGGAGCGGATGTTCTCGGTGATGTGGGGTGTGGCGCTGTTCGGTGAGGCCGCGGTGCGGGTCGTGGGGGCCTACACGCTGCCCGTCGACACCATGGTGTGGCTCGGCGGCGTGATCGCCGGGGTCACCATCACGGCGACGGTCGTGGTCAGTGGTCACCTGGTCGTCGATCCGATGGAGAAGAAGGTGAGCGAGGAGGTCGCCGCGCTCGGGCGGTGACGGGGGCCTTGGCTCGCTGGGGGGGAGAGAGACGTAGGGAATTGGGTGGGTGATCTATCTACCCACTGGTAGCCAGGGGTTCTACGCTCTGCAGCCATGACAGATGAGCTGCGGCGCGGCAGGGCCTCTTTGGCGTTCAGCTTCCTGGTGCAGGGCGTCACCTTCGCGTTGCTGGTGACGCGGATCCCCGCCATTCAGGATCAGTACGGGATATCCGACGGCCTGCTGCCGGTGTTCCTCGCCGCCGTGCCGATCCTCGCGGGGGTCGGCAGCGTGGGCACGGAATGGCTGGTCAAAAGGGTGCCGCCCAGCCGTGTGCTGCGGTGGTCGCAGCCCGTGGTGCTCCTGGCGCTGCTCGGCGTCGGCGCCGGGGATGCCCTGTGGCAAGTGGCCGTGGCGCTGGGGGCGTTCGGGCTCTCGGTGGGGGCGCTCGACGCGTCCATGAACATGCTCGGGGTGAGTCTGCAGCGGGCGTACGGGCGCAGCATCATGCTGGGGTTTCACGCGGCGTACAGCCTGGGAGGGATCGCGGGGGCGTCGATCGCGTGGGCGGGGGCGCACTGGGATCTGTCGCTCTTCGTCTCGTATCTGCCGGTGGTCGTGGTGCTGTTGCCGACGGCGTTGGTGGGGAGTCGGTGGTACGTCGATGCCGGTACCGGTGTCGGTGTCGGTGCCGGTAGCGGTGTCGGGGAAGGGAAGGGCGGGCCCGTTGTCTTCAAGCTGCTGCTGCCGCTCTGCCTGGTGATGACCTTTGCGTACATCGGGGACTCGACCGTCTCCAACTGGAGTGCGAAGTATCTGCAGGACGTACTGGGCAGCTCCGAGGAGGTCTCGACCGTCCCCTATAACGTCTACATGGTCATGACGCTGTTGGGCCGGGGGCTCGGGGACCTGGGCGTGCGGCGGTTCGGGGCGGTTGCGGTGGTGCGGGCCGGTTCGGTGGTGGCCGCCGTCGGATTCGCCGTCGTGGCCGTGGCGCCCGGGGCGTGGACCGGCATCCTGGGGTTCACGGTGCTCGGGATCGGGCTGTGTGTGATCGTCCCGCAGACCTTCGCCGCGGCTGGGCGGCTCTTCCCGGGGGCGTCGGACGCCGCTGTCGCGAGGCTCAATGTCTTCAACTACGTGGGGTTCCTGATCGGTTCGCCGCTGGTGGGTGCGCTCGGGGATGCCTGGAACTACCGCGGGGCGATGCTCGTTCCCATGGTGTTGGTGCTCGTGACCTTGTTGTATGCCCGGTCTTTCGCCCCCGGAGCGGACCGATACGGTGACGGGCATGAGCGGCCGCGCACAGCTGATGTGGGACGAGGCAGTAACGGGCTATGACTTCGGTCCTGAGCACCCCATGGACCCGGTCAGGCTCGCGCTGACCAGAAGCCTGGTCGACGCCTTCGGGCTTGACCAGGAGCTGGACGTGGTGGCGGCCAAGCGTGCCGGTGACTCGACGCTGCGGCTCGTGCATCGCGAGGACTATGTGGACGCGGTCAAGGCCGCGTCCGCCGATCCGGCGTCGGCGGACGGCAACTATGGCCTCGGGACCCCGGACGACCCCGCCTTCGCGGGGATGCACGAGGTGTCGGCGCTGATCGCCGGGCAGTCGGTGGGTGCGGCCGAGGCGGTGTGGCGCGGGGAAGCGCTGCATGCCGTGAACTTCGCGGGTGGGCTGCACCATGCGATGCCGGGGTCCGCCTCGGGGTTCTGTATCTACAACGATGCCTCGCTGGCCATCGCGCGGCTGCTCGAGCTGGGCGCCGAGCGGGTCGCGTACGTGGATGTGGACGTGCACCACGGGGACGGGGTGCAGGCGTCCTTCTGGGACGATCCGCGGGTCCTGACGATTTCGTTGCACGAGCATCCGCGGACGCTGTTTCCGCAGACCGGGTGGCCTGAGGAGACGGGTGCGGCCGGGGATGCCGAGGGGTCGGCCGTGAATGTCGCGCTGCCGGCCGGGACCGGGGACGCGGGGTGGGTGCGGGCGTTCCACGCTGTGGTGCCGGAGTTGTTGGCGGAGTTTCGGCCGCAGGTGCTTGTCACTCAGCATGGGGCCGACACTCATTTTGAGGATCCGCTGGCTCATCTTGCTGTGTCGCTTGATGCTCAGCGGGCTGTGCAGGTGGCCTGCCATGAGTTGGCGCATTCGTACGCCGATGGGCGGTGGGTCGCGCTGGGTGGGGGTGGGTACGCCGTGGTGGATGTCGTGCCGAGGTCGTGGACGCATCTCACCGCTATTGCCGCGGGGCGGGAGATTTCGCCTTCGGCGGTGATTCCTGAGGGCTGGCGGCAGGAAGTCTTTGCGCGGACTCGGCAGTTGGCGCCTGTGCGGATGACGGATGGGCGGTGGCCTGTCTCCTGGGCGGAGTGGTCGGAGGGGTATGACCCTGCGGATCGGCTTGATCAGGCGGTGATTGCTGCTCGGCGGGCGGCGTTTCCGTTGCGGGGGTTGTTGCCATAGGGGCGTGGGGTGCGTGGGGTGCGTGGGGGGCGTAGGGGCGGTCCCTGCGGGGCTTTCCCCAATCCCGCCCCTTCCCGAAACCATGGGGCTCCGCCCCCTGGACCCCCGACAAGATGTCCTCAAACGCCGGACGGGCTGAATCTGTCCGGGCGTGCTGGATTGTCGGGCTGTTAGCCCAACTGTGGGTGTTTTCCGGGGTTTTGGGGGTGGGCGTCCGGCTGATGCGTCAGCATCGAGCCGTGTTGAGCACCGGAGCGTTGCGTGCGCATCTGTTGGCTGCCCGGTTGGCCGGGCCCGTGGCCACCACGCGGGAAGAGAGCCTGCGGAGCTATCGGCTCTTCGCGGCCCGGGATCCGCGGATACTGCTCGGGCTCGATCCCGAGTGGAGTTGGGGGCCCGGTGACCTGCTGGGGCTCATGGCCGACAAGTGCGGGGTGTCCGCCGACCCGCGGCACACCTCCGGGGGCGATGTCATCGACCCTGAGCGGACGTTGGTCGCGCTCGACGCCTTCGCCGAGAGGCTCGCGGACGCGGCGCGAAGGGGGCTCCCCGTGCTCTTCGGGACGGGGCATCCGCACCGCCTCCTCGGTTTCTACGCCGCCCTGGCGGACGCTTTGTCGGCGGCCGGGTGCACCGTCCTCACCCCCGCGCAGGGCAGCAGTGTCGACATAACGACCCGGTTCGGCCTACGCACGTACAACCTTGACTACGTACAAGGAGTCGCGCTGGTGCGGGAACCCGGCGCGCGTCCCACCGGGAGTGAGACCGGCGCACATACCCACTCACCACTCCCGGTTCGAGTCGCTCTCGCGGCTGCCGCGGAGGCTGACGGACCGCTTCCCGAGCTCGTCATCGGGGACCACGGATGGGTCTGCGGGGCAGGTCAGCTGGGGTTTGAGGCGATCGGTCTGGCGGATACGGATGATCCCGCGCTGTTCGTCGGAGAGGCCGAGGGGCAGGTGTCCGTCGTCGTTCCGCTTGATGACGCTGTGCGGTCTGATTACTACAGACCGCTTACTCGCTATGTACTCAATCGAGCGTGTCTGTCACAGTAGGCGGCCGATCGCTACTCCTCTTCCCCACTCGCATCATCCGCCCCTAGTCTGGTGAGTGAGCGCGCAGAGACGAAGAGTCACCGGAAGGGGAAGCCGGTGCCCGTCATGTGCGGAAGGTTCAGGTGGGGTGTCATGGCTGCTGACCAGAGGCCGCTGAACGAGGTCCAGTTCCTGACCGTGGCGGAAGTCGCCTCGGTGATGCGAGTGTCCAAGATGACCGTGTACCGCTTGGTGCACAGTGGTCATCTGCCCGCCATTCGGGTCGGAAGGTCATTCCGGGTCCCGGAGCAGGCGGTTCACGAGTACCTCCGCGAGTCCTATGTAGGGGTCGAGGCGGGCTGATCGGAGTCGATCGATCCCCCTCGATTACGTCCCTCACCCGGGGGCGGGTAGGCTAGGCCGACGTAGGTCGTGTGGGCCCAGTCTGCTGCCCCGCACCGAGTGAAGAGAAGTGAGCGAGGGTAGTCGTGGGCTCTGTTATCAAGAAGCGGCGTAAGCGGATGGCCAAGAAGAAGCACCGCAAGCTGCTGAAGCGCACTCGCGTTCAGCGTCGCAACAAGAAGTAAGCGACAGCTGTACAGCGTGTCCCGAAGCCCTCCCGTCATCCGGCGGGAGGGCTTCGGCGTTTTCCGGGTCCTTTCCGGGGCACCCGCCGGGGCGTCTTCCGGCCGGTTTTCGGGCTTCGCCGCATCGCCTGGGGGCTTGTTTCGAACGTACGTCCTGGGCAGGATGTGCCTCCCGATCCGGCGTACGTCCTGCTCTGGGCGTAGGGCCTGGTCCGTGCGTTTGTCGGTGGCTGTCGTCACTTCCTGCATCAGGCGGTCATCACAGCGCAACATCGACCCGCTAGCGTGTGCCGGGAGAGACATGATGGGGCGCGGCAGGACGTCGATGGCTGGGGAAGGCAGGCGCTGATCTTGGGCAAGGTCGTGCTCGTGACCGGGGTGGCCCGACAACTGGGCGGGCGGTTCGTCCGGCGCGTCCTGCGGGACCCCGAGGTCGACCGGGTGGTCGCGGTGGACGCGGTCCCTCCCGCGCACCATCTGGGCGGCGCCGACTTCGTCCAGGCCGACATAAGGCAGCCCGCGATCGCCAAGGTGCTCGCCGAGTTCTCCGTCGACACGGTCGTGCACATGGACGTCACGGGCACCGCGCTCGCCGGCGGCAACCGCGGCTCGCTCAAGGAAACCAACGTCATCGGCACGATGCAGCTGCTCGGCGCCTGCCAGAAGTCGCCGACGGTCAAGCGGCTCGTGGTGAAGTCGAGCACCAATGTGTACGGCTCCGCGCCCCGTGACCCCGCGGTCTTCACCGAGACGACGCCGCCGAAGTCCCTGCCGAGCGGCGGCTTCGCCAAGGACACCGTCGAGGTCGAGGGCTACGTACGCGGATTCGCGCGCCGCCGCCCGGACGTGGCGGTCTGCGTGCTGCGCTTCGCGAACATCCTGGGTCCTGCCGCGGACTCCCCGCTCGCCGAGTACTTCTCGCTGCCGGTCCTGCCGACCGTTTTCGGCTACGATCCGCGGCTGCAGTTCGTGCACGAGGACGACGCGATCGAGGTCCTGCGCCTCGGGTCGCGCGATCCGGAGCGCGGGACGCTCAACAGCGGCACCTTCAACATCGCGGGTGACGGCCTGCTGTTGCTCTCGCAGTGCTCGCGGCGCCTTGGGCGTCCGACGCTGCCGGTGTTCATGCCCGCGGTCACCTGGGTCGGCCAGGCGCTGCGGACGCTGGGCGTGACGGACTTCTCGCCGGAGCAGATCAGGCTGCTCACCCACGGCCGGGTCGTGGCCACCCGGCAGATGCGCGAGACACTGGGCTTCAGCCCCAAGTACACGACCGCGGAGACCTTCGCGGATTTCGTACGCAGTCGGGGTCCCGGACTTCTGCCGCCGCAGGCCGTCGCGGGGGCCATCGACCGGATCGCCACGCTGCCCTTCGCGGGCAACCAGAGCGCCAACTGAGGAGAGCGTCAACGATGGCGGACGCCAAGGTCATTCCGTTCGACGACGACCGGTCGCGCGCGGGTGCGCAGCGCCCGTCGCGGCGCAGGGGCGCGGGCGCGGCCCGGCGCAAGAACGATCCGGCAGCCGTGCGTGAGGTCAGGGCCATGCCGGGCCAGCAGTACGGGGAGCCGCAGGTGGAGAGGGCCGAGCCGGAGCCTGCGCGACAGGAGGCCTCCGGGCCCGGGGCCGGGGTGGAACCTCGGCCGCGGGGCGCCGGTGGTGGCCTGGAGCGGCGTATCGCGGGTGGCCTCGCGTTTCTGCGGCGGCGGCTCACGGGTGACTACGAGGTCGACGACTTCGGTTACGACGAGGAGCTCACCGACCAGGTCCTGATGTCCCTCGTGCGGCCGCTGTACGAGAAGTACTTCCGTGTCGAGGTGAAGGGCATCGAGAACATCCCGTCCGACGGCGGGGCGCTGATCGTCTCCAATCACTCCGGGACGCTGCCGCTCGACGGCCTGATGATGCAGGTCGCCGTGCACGACAACCACCCCGAGGGCCGGCATCTGCGGCTGCTCGCGGCGGACCTCGTCTTCATGCTGCCGGTGGTCAATGAGCTGGCACGCAAGGCGGGGCACACGCTGGCGTGCGCAGAGGACGCGGAGCGGCTGCTCGCGCGGGGTGAGCTGGTCGGGGTGATGCCGGAGGGGTTCAAGGGCATCGGGAAGCCGTTCAGCGAGCGCTACAAGCTGCAGCGCTTCGGGCGTGGCGGATTCGTCTCCACCGCGTTGCGGGCGGGGACGCCGATCGTGCCCTGCTCGATCGTGGGGGCGGAGGAGATCTACCCGATGATCGGGAACGCGAAGACGCTGGCGCGGGTGCTCGGTTTCCCATACTTCCCGATCACGCCTACGTTCCCTTGGCTCGGGCCGCTGGGCGCGGTGCCGTTGCCCACGAAGTGGACGATCCAGTTCGGGGAGCCGATTCACACGGACGGCTATCCGCCGGAGGCGGCCGAGGACCCGATGCTGATGTTCAACCTGACCGATCAGGTCCGGGAGCAGATTCAGCACACGTTGTACAAGCTGCTGGTGCAGCGGCGGTCCGTCTTTTTCTGACGTAAAGCCGACCGACGTAAAGCCGGCCGGTCTTGATCCCGCGAAGGGATCAAGACCGGCCGGCTTTACGTGAACTACTTGGCGTCCTCTTCGTCGATCCCCAGGCCCGGCAGCAGGCCCGGCAGGATCGGAGGCACCGTGACGTCCGGCTTGGCCGACGGGGTCTCCTTGTCGGACGAATTGCCGTCCGACGGGCTGCTCGGAGTCGTGTCGGACTTCGGCGGGTCGAGCAGGCCGCCCGTGTTGCCGCCCAGCAAGCCGTCGTCCTCGCCCTTGTCCGGTGCCGACGGGCGGGGCTCACTCTTGTCGGCGCTCGAGCCGTCCCTCGGGGACGAGTCCGGGGACGAGGGGCTGTCCGGCGTCGAGGAGCCGGAGGAGCCGCCCTGGCTTGGCTGTCCGGGGGCGTCGCTCTTGTCCGGGGTGCGGGGGAGGAGGGAGCGGAGGGGGTCCACTTCCTGGTCCATCGCGTCGAAGACCGAGCTCACCTGCTCGCCCACGTCACCGAGCTGGACGGGCAGCCTGCTCTGCAGGTCGCTCCAGCTTCTGCGGTGCGACTCGGAGAAGGCGGACAGGGTCTGGATGGGGCCGAGCGAGCCGTCCCTCTCGTACGCCTGGTGGAGAAGGCGGTGGCCTTCCGTGGCGTCGTGCCGCATGCCCGAGAGGGCCCGCCTGACCTCCCCGAGGGATTCGTGGTCGAGGTCGCCGGTGCGGCCCCGCTCCATCAGCCGACGGGCTTCGTTCAGGCGTGTCGACGCGTGGTCGAGATAGACCTCGCCCTTGCCGCTGTCGCCGTCGGCCATGCCGAGCTTGAGGTCCTCCATGCCGCGCTTCAGGCCGTACAGCGAATCGCCCGGCAGCGCGTCGGAGCTGGCCGCGGCCACTCCGCTGAACGCCCCTGCGGCCACGCCGACGGTGAGCCCGCCCGCGGCGATGCCTTGCGAAAGCCTGGAGCGTGGCTTCAGTTTGCGCAGTCCCGTGGCCCGGTGGGCACCTTTGCGGGACCGCTGTTCGGGCACCGAGGTACCGATGGTCCCGCCGCCCGCGGCCGTGCCCTCAAGGAGCATGGCCTCCATGGCGGCTACGAGCTGGGCCCGCTGGACCACTTTGACCTCGGGATCCAGCTCCGGCTTCGGCAGCTCGCCGAGGCCGGTCGCGAGAGTCAACATCCGGTCCGGGGCCGTCTGTTCGGACGGCACGGGATCGGGCGTGACGGAACCTTCGGACTGCTCGGCCGCCGGGCCCTGGTCGGATTGCTCCTCCAGGGCCTGGGCGAAGGCGTTCGCCCGCCGGTGTGCCGATACGTTCGCGATCACTGGCGGCACCTCCTCTCGTCATGACGGTCGACTCCCCAGGGGGTCCTGAGGGTTGCACGACTTGAGCACTTCCACACGATCGAGTGAGCGGAGGTGATCAGGGAGCAACCACAGGGAGCCTGCATCCCGCACAACGAGTGTCGCGGCACTTGGGTTACGGACGGAGGATGATCGGACCGCTTGAATTCCGTGACGGCCATCTGGCCGCCACGGACGGTGAGTTGAAGACTCCGCACGGCTACAGAGGGCTGTCGGTGGCGCGCGGTGTCAGCGCACGTCGTCCGGCAGGAGCCGGGCCAGTGTGCGGACCGCGCGGTACTGGAGGGTCTTGATCGCGCCCTCGTTCTTGCCCATCACCCGAGCGGTCTCGGCGACCGAGAGGCCCTGCAGGAAGCGCAGGGTCACGCACTCCTGCTGCTGGGGGTTGAGGCGGCGCACGGCGTCGAGCAGTGCGGCGTTGGAGAGGGACTCCAGGACGGAGTCCTCGGGGCTGCGCTCGACCTCATTGGCGTCGAGCATTTCGCCGGTGGTCACTTCGAGGCGGAAACGGCTCGATTTGAAGTGGTCGGCGACCAGGTTGCGGGCGATCGTGACCAGCCAGGCGCCGAAGTCGCGGCCCTGCCAGGTGAACGTGCTGATGCGGCGCAGGGCGCGCAGAAAGGTCTCGCTGGTGAGGTCCTCGGCGGTCGCCTTGCCGCCGACGCGGTAGTAGATGTAGCGGTAGACCGTGTCGCTGTACTGGTCGTAGAGACGGCCGAAGGCGTCGGACTCGCCCGCCTGGGCGCGTTCGACGAGATCCATCATGCGGGCGCTGTCGCTGTCCGCGGCGGGACGGCGGGGGGTGGGGGTTGAGGTGGCGGCAGAGGCGGAACGAGCCCGTCTGCTGACCGCCGCGCCGCTGTCCGCCAGGGCATAGACGGGCCCGGCGGGTGTGGGGACGGCAAATGCGGGGACGGCGGGGCCGGCGTACGCGGTGGGGACGAAGCCGCGCAAGCGGTCGGCGACCGTTGCGCGCAGCGTAGCCAGGCCCGAGGCGTCAACCCCGACGTGTGGGTACACGGGACTCCCAGAGGCAGAGCTTCCATCACGTGCAGTGCGGGACCGTTCACCCGTCGTAGCGACGCGTGGGGTCCGTAATGCGTCTGAGGAGAATAACGCTTCGTACAGGCGGCACTACACCCAGTTGCTCAAATCACCGATTACGTCGCTTCTGTTACCGGTCTATGCCCGTTCAAGTAGCAGACAGTGAACGGATGTTGATCGATATGGGTCACATTCCGTCTAAGCGCAGGGCGTGTTGTGGCCGAGTGCTACCGGCGTGACTGGCGGGAGCCCGGGTGGGGTAGGACCGAGGGAATGTTCAGTGGCGGCGGCGGTGCAGGGCGATGGCCGCGGCCGTGCCGCCCGCGAGCGCGCCGACTCCGGCGGCGGCCGGGATGCCGACCTTGGCGGCCTTGCGGCCGGTGCGGTAGTCCCGCAGGCGCCAGTCACGCTCGCGCGCGTGCTTGCGCAGTTTGGCGTCGGGATTGATCGCGTACGGATGCCCGACCAGCGAGAGCATCGGGATGTCGTTGTGCGAATCGCTGTACGCCGCACAGCGGGCCAGGTCCAGGCCCTCCGCCGAGGCGAGCGCGCGGACCGCCTCCGCCTTCGCCGGGCCGTGCAGGGGCTCGCCGACGAGCTTTCCCGTATAGACGCCGTCCATGGACTCGGCGACCGTGCCGAGCGCGCCGGTCAGGCCGAGGCGGCGGGCGATGATCGTCGCCGTCTCCACCGGGGCGGCCGTGACCAGCCAGACCTTCTGGCCCGCGTCGAGGTGGGCCTGGGCCAGGGCGCGCGTGCCGGGCCAGATGCGCTCGGCCATGTACTCGTCGTAGATCTCCTCGCCGATGGACATCAGCTCGGCGACGCGGTGGCCCTTGACGATGGACAGGGCGCTGTCGCGGGCGTCCTGCATGTGCTCGGGGTCCTCGACGCCCGCGAGCCTGAACCACGCCTGCTGCCAGGCGAATCGGGCCAGCTCCTGGCGCTCGAAGAACTTCCGCTTGTAGAGGCCGCGGCCGAAGTGGAAGATCGCGGCGCCCTGCATCACGGTGTTGTCGAGGTCGAAGAAGGCGGCGGCCTTGTCGTCGCCGACGACCGGGAACTCGGGCTCCTCCGGTTCCTCGGGCGAGGGCGCCGCCGCTGCGGCCTCGTCCTTGTCGAGCGCCTCCAGCTCCTGGGAGGACTTGCGCGCTGCCTCAGCCGAGGCCTCGCCTGCCAACACGCTCCGCGCGGTGGCGGAGCGCCTACGGGGGGTGAGCCATCCGAGAGCGGCCATGTCGTGAGCATAGCTAGTTCGTTCGGTCGTTCCGGAGTCGGCAGGATTCGGTGCTGTGAACTCTGCGCGACCGCACCGTTAAAGAGGCGGCCGAAGAGGGGCCCGTGCGGCGCGTCGGTGGGGCGAGAATGGTGTCATGAGCCCGATTTTTCGCCGTACGGAGAAGAAGAAGCCCCAGGACCGGACGGTCACCTTGATCGGTAAGCCCGGCTGTCATCTGTGCGATGACGCACAGCTGGTGATCGAGAAGGTCTGCGGCGAGCTGGGAGTCGTATGGGAGAAGAAGGACATCACGCAGGACGAAGAGCTCAACCGGGCCTACTGGGAACAGATCCCGGTGGTCCTGGTGGACGGTGAACAGCACACCTTCTGGCGGGTGAACGAAGATCGACTGCGGCGCGAGCTCGCTCCGTAGTCCGAATCGTCACTGACCGACGAGTCCAAACGGCCCGAATGGTCCCTTAGGATCGTGGGCGGTTTGGTCTCGGGGGCGATGATCGTGAGGAGAGTGTGCGGTTTTGCCCCCATCAAGTGAGCACCGCAGCCTCATGTGCGCCGGTTCCCGGAACGTGCGCCGGGGGCGCGTGACCCCGGTCACGTTGGCCGGGCAAATCGGACACCATCTTTGTGCACGCGTTCACAAAGACATAGCCTGCTTTCGACGGGGCGGTCTGGGGATGTGTGACCGCCTGCAGCCCCGCTCTACCCGCAGGAGCACCGTGGCAACTGGCCGAACTCACCGACCGGCGACCCGCAGCCGAGGGATTCCCGAGGCCACCGTCGCCAGGCTTCCGCTGTACCTCCGAGCCCTCACCGCACTGTCGGAGCGCTCGGTGCCCACGGTCTCCTCCGAGGAGCTCGCGGCCGCCGCGGGGGTCAACTCCGCGAAGCTGCGCAAGGACTTCTCCTACCTCGGCTCCTACGGGACGCGCGGTGTGGGCTACGACGTCGAGTACCTCGTCTACCAGATCTCCCGCGAGCTGGGCCTGACCCAGGACTGGCCCGTCGTGATCGTCGGCATCGGTAACCTCGGCGCCGCGCTCGCCAATTACGGCGGGTTCGCCTCGCGCGGCTTCCGTGTCGCCGCGCTGATCGACGCCGACCCGGCCATGGCGGGCACGCCCGTCGCGGGGATGCCGGTGCAGCACACCGACGACCTCGAGAAGATCATCAGCGACAACGGCGTCTCCATCGGCGTCATCTCGACCCCGGCGGGCGCCGCCCAGCAGGTCTGCGAGCGGCTCGTCGCCGCCGGTGTGACCTCGATCCTGAACTTCGCGCCCACCGTTCTCTCCGTGCCGGACGGCGTCGACGTACGCAAGGTGGACCTCTCCATCGAGCTGCAGATCCTCGCCTTCCACGAGCAGCGCAAGGCCGGTGAGGAAGCGGCGGCCGACGGTGTCGAGCCGCCCGCCGCCGCCAAGCAGCAGCGGAAAGGACCCGACGGGGACGTCCCCGCCGTGATGCCGGCATGAGTCTCCTCGTCGTAGGGCTGAGCCATCGCAGCGCTCCGGTGAGCGTGCTCGAGCGGGCCGCCCTTGCCGCCGATGCGCAGGCCAAGCTCCTGCAGGACACGCTGGCCGCCGAGCCCGCCACCGAAGCGGCCGTGCTCGCCACCTGCAACCGCATCGAGCTGTACGCCGACGTGGACAAGTTCCACGCGGGCGTCGCCGAGCTGTCCACGCTGCTCGCCCAGCACAGCGGTGTGGGCCTCGAGGAGCTCACCCCTTATCTGTACGTCCACTACGAGGACCGAGCCGTCCACCACCTGTTCTCGGTGGCCTGCGGCCTGGACTCGATGGTCGTCGGCGAGGGGCAGATCCTCGGCCAGATCAAGGACGCCCTCGCGCGCTCCCAGGAGCTGCACACCGCGGGGCGCCTCCTCAACGACCTCTTCCAGCAGGCCCTGCGGGTCGGCAAGCGCGCGCACTCGGAGACCGGCATCGACCGGGCCGGGCAGTCGCTCGTGACCTTCGGCCTCGAACAGCTCGCCGGGCGCGAGCCGGTCGAGGCGTGGGCCAAGGGCAAGCGCGCCCTGGTCATCGGCGCGGGTTCCATGTCCTCGCTCGCCGCGGCGACGCTCGCGCGGGCCGGGGTCGACGAGGTCGTCGTCGCCAACCGCACGCTCGACCGGGCGCACCGCCTGGCGGAGATCCTTTCCGAGGGCGGTACCGGCACCATCGCGCGCGCCGTGCCGATGGATCAGGTGGCGGCCGAACTGACACGTGCAGATGTCGCGGTCTCCTGCACCGGGGCCACCGGTCTCGTCCTGACCGCCGAGGCCGTCGCGGCCGGAGTCGCCGACCGTACGGGCGCGCCCGTCGCGGTGGGCGCACCGCGCGTACCGGCGACAGACTCCGCGTCTGCCTCCGCTCCGTACGACACTGCCCCCGACAGCGACGAGGCGTGCCCGCTCGGGCTCTCCGGCGACGGGGCGGCCGTGCCCCGCGGCGTCGGGTTCTCCGTCATGGGCGAGGACGCCGTCGCCGGGATGGACGCCGCGACCCTTGAGCAGCACGCGGCCTGGGTGGACAACGCGCCCGCCGTGCGCCGTGACGACCCGCAGAGCGAGGCCGACACCATCACCGCGCTCGCCGCGGCCGTGACCGCCACCGGGCGGGTGCCCGAGCGCCGCGGCCCCTCGATGGTCGAGACCGGCCATGTCCTGCTCGCGCTGCTCGACCTGGCCATGCCCCGCGACATCGACGGAGCCGTGCACCGCATCGACGGCGTACGCCTCGTCGACATCGAGTCGCTCGCCGAGGCCTCCGCGGACGCCCCGATGGCCGACGACGTGGAGCAGGTCCGGGGACTCGTCTCCGACGAGGTCGCCGCCTTCGGCGCCGCGCAGCGGGCCGCGCACATCACGCCGACCGTGGTCGCCCTGCGCACCATGGCCGCCGACGTCGTCGCGAACGAGATCGCGCGGCTCGACGGACGGCTCCCAGGACTTCCGGAGAAGGAGCGCGCGGAGATCACCCAGACCGTCCGCCGCGTCGTCGACAAGCTGCTTCACGCGCCCACCGTGCGGGTCAAGCAGCTGGCGAGCGAGCCCGGCGGCGCCGGGTACGCGGACGCGCTGCGCACCCTCTTCGACCTCGACCCGCAGACGGTCGCCGCCGTCAGCAGGGCCGACAAGATCAATGAACCCACCGATCAGAACGCATCGCAAACAGATCCGAATCGAGGCCGGGCATGACCGAGAGGGCACTGAGGCTCGGGACACGGCGCAGCAAGCTGGCCATGGCCCAGTCGGGGCAAGTGGCCGACACAGTGAGCCGGTTGACCGGCCGCTCCGTAGAGCTCGTGGAGATCACGACGTACGGCGATACGTCCCGTGAGCACCTGGCACAGATCGGCGGCACCGGCGTCTTCGTGACCGCCCTGCGCGACGCTCTGCTCGCAGGCGAGGTCGACTTCGCCGTGCACTCGCTGAAGGACCTGCCGACCGCACAGCCGGACGACCTGGTCCTGGCCGCGGTGCCGCTGCGCGAGGACCCCCGTGACGTGCTCATCGCACGCGACGGGCTGACCTTCCCCGAGCTGCCGAGCGGCGCACGCATCGGCACCGGCTCGCCCCGCCGCATGGCGCAGCTCAACGCCTACGCCCGCAACCACGGGCTCGCGATAGAGACCGTGCCGATCCGCGGGAACATCGACACCCGCATCGGGTTCGTGCACAAGGGCGAGCTCGATGCCGTCGTGCTCGCCGCCGCCGGGCTCCACCGCGTCGGCAGGATCGACGAGGTGACCGACTTCCTGTCGGTCGACACAATTCTGCCCGCCCCCGGCCAGGGGGCACTGGCGATCGAATGTGCCGCGTCCAACGCGTCACTGACCGCCGCGCTCGCCGAGCTCGACGACCCGTACACCCGGGCCGCCGTGACCGCCGAGCGATCCCTGCTCGCCGCCCTGGAAGCCGGTTGCAGCGCACCTGTTGGTGCGTTGGCCGACTTGCTGGCCGACGGGCAGATTGTCAAGGAAATGCGCCTGCGCGGCGTCGTCGGGGCAACCGACGGCTCGACGCTGGTGCAGCTGTCCACCACCGGTCCCGTGCCTGAGACGCATGACCAAGCCATGGCGCTCGGCCGCGAACTCGCTGCCGAGATGCTTGCCAAGGGCGCGGCCGGTCTGATGGGGGAGCGAGCACTTTGAGCCCCACCTCGAACCTTCCCGGCCTTCCCGCACACGGGCACGTCACCTTCCTGGGTGCCGGACCCGGAGATCCGGGACTACTTACGCTGCGCGCCGTAGAGGCGCTGGCCCGAGCGGACGTGCTGATCGCCGAGCCTGATGTGCTCGACGTCGTTCGCGCGCATGCCAGGGGAGGTGTGGACACACCTCGGCCAGGGACAGTTGACGACGCGTCAGCGATCGCCGAAGCGTCTTCGTTGCGAGCCGCCACCAATCTTGTCATGGAGGCGGCACGGGGCGGCAAGCGGGTCGTACGAGCCGTCAGCGGCGACGTCGGCCTCGACACCTACGCGGCCGAGGAGATGCTCGCCTGCGCCGCCGAGGGCATCTCCTTCGAAGTCGTGCCCGGCATCGCCGCGGCGGTCGGTGTACCCGCCTACGCGGGTGTTCCGCTGCGCGACGCGCAGGGCACGGACGTACGTTTCGTCGACGCGCGCACCGCGTCCGACCGCTGCTGGAGCGAGGTGGGGGCGTCGGACGGGACCGTGGTCGTGTCGGCCTCCCTGGACTCCGTGGCGGCGGCAGCCGGTGAACTGGTGTCGTCCGGCCGCAAGCCGGACACCCCGATGACGGTGACCATCGCCGGTACGACGACGCGCCAGCGCACATGGCAGGCGACCCTGGGCACCATTGCCCAGGTCCTCAAGCAGGCGAAGGTGCTGCCGTCGCCCGACGGAGGCCAGCCCGTCATAGCCGTGGTCGGTGAGCGGTCCGCCGCCGCCCAGCGCGACCAGCTGTCGTGGTTCGAGTCGAAGCCGCTCTTCGGGTGGCGTGTGCTCGTCCCGCGTACGAAGGAGCAGGCGGCCTCGCTCTCCGACCAGCTGAGCTCCTACGGCGCGGTGCCCCACGAGGTGCCGACCATCGCCGTGGAGCCGCCCAGGACGCCGCAGCAGATGGAGCGCGCGGTCAAGGGACTCGTCACGGGTCGCTACGAGTGGATCGCCTTCACCAGCGTCAACGCCGTCAAGGCCGTGCGCGAGAAGTTCGAGGAGTACGGGCTCGACGCCCGTGCCTTCGCCGGGATCAAGGTCGCGGCGGTGGGCGAGCAGACCGCCGCGGCGCTCGTCGCCTTCGGCGTGAAGCCCGACCTGGTGCCCAGCGGTGAGCAGTCGGCCGCGGGTCTCCTGGAGGACTGGCCGCCGTACGACCCCGTCTTCGACCCGATCGACCGGGTCTTCCTGCCGCGGGCCGACATCGCCACGGAGACGCTGGTCGCCGGTCTCATCGATCTCGGGTGGGAGGTCGACGACGTCACCGCCTACCGGACGGTGCGCGCGTCGCCGCCCCCGGCGGACACGCGTGAGGCGATCAAGGGCGGCGGCTTCGACGCCGTGCTCTTCACGTCCTCGTCGACCGTGCGGAACCTCGTCGGCATCGCCGGCAAGCCGCACAACGTGACCGTCATCGCCTGTATCGGCCCGGCCACCGCCAAGACCGCGGAGGAGCACGGGCTCCGGGTGGACGTGATGGCTCCGGAGCCTTCCGTCCACAAGCTCGCCGAGGCGTTGGCCGAGTTCGGAACGAGGCGTCGAGCGGCTGCGCTCGATGCGGGGGACCCTGTGACCCGGCCCAGCGAGCGGCGCCCGGGTTCCCGTAGGCGGCGTGCGGCTCCCTGAGTCTCAGGCGTACCGTGAATCACCGGCTTCGCCGAGTTCGTCCTCAAACGCCGGACAGGCTGGATATCCCAGCCTGTCCGGCGTTTGAGGTTGAGGGCGGGGCCGGGGCCCCAGAAATCGCATGAGGTGAGAGAGACAGTGACCAAGTACGGATCGTTTCCCGGAGCGCGGCCCCGGCGCCTTCGGACCACTCCCGCCATGCGGCGCATGGTCGCGGAGACGCGGCTGCACCCGGCCGACCTGATCCTGCCCGCGTTCGTGCGCGAGGGAATCAGTACCCCCGTGGAGATCGGCGCCATGCCCGGCGTCGTCCAGCACACCCGCGACAGCCTGAAGAAGGCAGCCGTCGAGGCGCTGGAGGCCGGGGTCTCCGGGATCATGCTCTTCGGGGTGCCGGAGGAGGCGAAGAAGGACGCCGCGGGGACCGTCGGCACCGATCCGGACGGAATCCTCCAGGTCGCCCTGCGTGACGTGCGCGCCGAGGTCGGAGACGACCTCATCGTCATGTCCGACCTGTGCCTGGACGAGTTCACCGACCACGGTCACTGCGGTGTCCTCGACGCGGAAGGGCGCGTCGACAACGACGCCACCCTTGAGCGGTACGCCGAGATGGCGCAGGTCCAGGCCGACGCGGGCGCCCACGTGGTGGGCCCGAGCGGCATGATGGACGGTCAGATCGGTGTCATCCGGGACGCGTTGGACCAGGTCGGGCACGAGGACGTCTCCGTGCTCGCCTACACCGTCAAGTACTCGTCCGCTTTCTTCGGCCCCTTCCGTGAGGCCGTCGGTTCGTCCCTGAAGGGCGACCGCAAGACCTACCAGCAGGACCCGGCCAACGCCCGTGAGTCCCTGCGGGAGCTGGCGCTCGACCTCGAAGAGGGCGCCGACATGGTGATGGTGAAGCCCGCGGGGCCCTACCTGGACATCCTCGCCCGGGTCGCCGACGCCGTCGACGTGCCGGTCGCCGCGTACCAGATCTCCGGTGAGTACTCGATGATCGAGGCCGCCGCCGAGCGCGGCTGGATCGACCGGGACCAGGCGATCATGGAATCGCTCACCGGCATCAAGCGCGCGGGCGCGAACATGATCCTCACGTACTGGGCCACCGAGGTGGCGCGGCGGCTCTGAGCTCGCCTCCCCGGGCCGTCCGCTTGACCTCAAGTTTGATTGAGGTTGCAGGGTGGTGTGCATCGACGTCCGGCCGACGGACGGTCGACGTTCTGAGGAGGACGTATGCGCGCCGTTGTTCTGCACGAGTTCGGGCCCGCCGAGAACCTGACGTACGAGACCTTGCCCGACCCCGTCGCGGGGCCGGGCCAGGTACGGATCGCCGTGCGGGCGGCGGGAGTTCACCACGTCGAGACCGTCATGCGGCGTGGCGACGCGAGTGACATGGCGCCGCCGCTGCCCGAGCTGCCCTCGGTCTTCGGCGGGGAAGTCGCCGGGGTCGTCGACGCGGTGGGGCCCGGGGTGGATCCCGCGTGGCTGGGGCGGTCCGTCGTGACCCCGCGCAGTGAGCCCGGCGGGTACGCCGAGCTGGCGGTGGCCGAACTCGCGCAGCTGCACGAGGTGCCGGACGGGCTCGGGTTCGAGGCCGCCGTGACCATGGTGATGACCGGGGCGACGGCCATGGGGCTCCTGGACGCCGCCCAACTCACCTCCGACGACGTGGTGTTGGTGACGTCCGCGGCCGGAGGCGTCGGGCGGCTCGTGGTGCAGTACGCCGGTGCGCTCGGGGCGGTCGTCATCGGCGCCGCCGGCGGTCCCGACAAGGTCGAGGCCGTCTGGGAGCTCGGCGCCGACCTCGCCGTCGACTACAACGAGCCCGGCTGGGCGGACCTCGTGCGCGAGCGGCTCGACGGGCGCCGGGTCAGTGTCGTGCTCGACGGGTTGGGCGGCGAGAAGTCCGCCGCCGCGTTCGGGCTCATCGGTGAGGGCGGGCGGTACGTGGTCATCGGCTGGTCCTCGCAGGAAGGGTTCGAGCCGGACGCGGGCGCCGTGGAGGAGCGGGGGATCTCCGTCGTCAACGCCCTGCTGCGGTTGATCGAACGGCCCGAGGACGGCCCCGAGCACGAGCGGCGGGCTCTGGAGGCCGCCACCAAGGGGGAGTTGGTGCCCGCGGTGCAGACGTTCCCGCTGGCCGACGCGGCTCTGGCCCATGCGGCCATGGAGCGGCGCGAGACCACGGGGAAGGTCGTGCTTGTCCCTTAGCCCTGTTCTTGGCCCTGCTGCCTCAGTTCTGCAGCCTCAGCCCTGCTGCCTCAGTTCTGCTTGAGCAGGGTCACCAGGCGGGAGAGGCCGTCGGCGCCGTGGCCCTCATCGACCGCGCGGTCCAGGAGGCCCTGGAAGGGCTCGAACATCTCGGTCCGCAGGCCCTGATCGGCGTACGCCTGAAGGAAGTTGGGGAACGCCTCGCGGTTCATGGCGAGGTTGGACACGTCGGTGAGGTGCTGGTCGTTGTCGACCGCCTCGGCCGTCCCCGGCACGATCCCGTCCGTCATCGCCACGACCCAGTCCCTGAGCAGCGGCGCGAATTCGCGTGCCGGGATGCCCTCGCTGCCGATCAGGGCGAACGCCTGGGCGACACCGAGCGCCATGCCGTACATCCCGGTGAGCAGGGAGAGGTCGTAAAGGGCGGCCAGGCCCGGGTCCTTGCCGACCCACTTGGTGTCGGCGAGCGCCTCCAGCGTGGGCCGGTGCGTCGCGAAGGCGGCCTCGTCCGTCCCGCTGTAGAGGATGTACGCGCCGGGCGTCGCGATCATCTGGGGGACGGCCATGATGCCGCCGTCGATGTACGAGATGCCGTGAGCCGCGGCCCAGTCCGCCAACTCCCTTGCCTGAGCGGGCGTTCCGTTCGTGAGGTTCACGACCGTGCGGCCGGCGAGCGCCTCCGCCTCCGGGGTGAGGAGGGCGCGGACGTTCTCGTTGGTGGTGAGGCAGACGATGGTGAGGGGGCTCGCGGTGACGGCGTCTCTCGCGGTGTCGGCCGGGGTCGCGCCCTGGGCGGTCAGGGGGCCCGTCTTGGCGGCGGTGCGGTTCCATACGGTGGTGGGGTGGCCCGCCTTGAGGAGCGCGGAGGCGAGCGCGGTGCCCATGAGGCCGAGGCCGAGGACGGTTACGGGGGACTGGGTGGGCTGAGCGGGCTGAGCGGGCATGGCTGTGGACTCCGATCGGAGGCGTGTGGTGGGAACGCCTCCGATCCTTCCCGTGCACGGAGAAGCGGACAAGTACCTACTTATTTGTGCGTACTTACCGGGAGGTTGGTGGGCGGGGAACCCGTCGCGACACGGCTCACCACATCAGCGCGTCCGACGCCGACGTCTGCCAGTACGTGACGAACGCCGAGCTGTCCACGTACACCCCGCCCTGCGGCAGCTTCGCCGCCGCCGGGTCGCCCACGCTGCCGTTCATCGCGCGGTTGGAGAAGTGGACGCCCAGCTTGTGTGCCTGGGAGCCTTCCGAGCCCTCGGGTGAGGACGTGCCGATGGCCGCGTACGCCGTCTGGCCCGGCTTGAGGGTGACGACCGCCTGCGGCTTGCTGTCCTCCAGCCACACCGTGGCGGCCTGCGCCTCGTCGAAGCGGAGGTACGGTGCGCCGTACGCGTAACACGTCTTCGTGCCCGTGTTCTCGGCCTTCAGGAGCAGGTGGTTGAGGGGGCGGTCGACCTGCTTCACGGTGACCTTGGTGGTGGCGGCGGTGCAGGTGACCGGCGCCGACTTGGCGGCGGGCGTCGCGGCCGACGCGGCGCCGCCGAGCACGGTGAGCGAGAGGGCGGCGGTGAGGGCCGTGGCGGTGGCGGCGGCCTTGGTGGTGAGTCGCATGGCTGGTCTCTTTCGGTGTGACGGGGGAGACGTGAGCCGCGATCAGAGGATCCCGGACACGGCGTGCTTGTATGGCCACAGCTTGTGCGGGGCTCTGTCCCGGCGGCCAGGGCGGCACGGCAGTTGGGGACGATGGGACGTTCGTACGGCTGTGATCTGCGGGAACTCCGTTCCTTGGAACGGATGGACGGGATGGAGAGAACGTGGGGGCGGGCGATCTCGCGGAATTGCTGCGGGAGTTGAAGGAGAGGTCGGGGCTCAGTTACGGGGCGCTGGCCAAGCGGTTGCATGTGTCGACGTCGACGCTGCACCGATATGTGAGCGGGGCGGCCGTACCGACGGAGTTCGCTCCGCTGGAGCGGTTGGCCCGGGTGTGCGGGGCCTCGCGGGAGGAGATGGTCGAGGTCCACCGGCGGTGGATCCTGGCCGATGCGACGAGGGGCGACCGCAAGGAGGCGGAGCCCGCTCCCGTCGCGGCGTCTGATGCTGCGGGTGCACCGGCCTCCGGCGAATCGGCCTCCGCCCGTGGGGCCTCCGGCAGCGTGGCCGCCTCCGGCGACGAACCGCCAGGCGACGAAGCGCCCGGCATCGTGATCGGCCCGGCCCCCACGGCGGCCGGGCGGCGCGAGGGGAGACGGCTGCCCAGAGGGCGCGTTCTCGTCGCCGCCGGTGTCGTCCTCGCGCTCGGTGCCACCGCCGTCGCCGTACAGGCCTCCTCCGGAGGCGGTGACCGCGACCACGTGTCCAGCGACTCCCCCAGCGCCCACGGCGGGGAAGGGGAGCCGAGCCCGGACGGCGCCAAATCCGCTTCGCCCTCCGGGAAGAATTCCGGGAAGGGCAAGCCGGGCAAGGAGGCAGCGGGCTCCGACAAGCCTGAGGGCCAGGGCCAGGGCCAGGGCCAGGACAAAGGCTCCGGGGGCGAGACCCGGGCGCCCGGCTCCGGAGACGGCGGCCAGGGCGGCGCGGGCAAGGGCGGTGTCCCGGTGACCGTCTCCACCCAGGCCCAGCACTGGTCGGACCCCTGCGGCCACCCCTACCTCGTCGACAAGGACCCCGGCACCCTCTCCCCGCCCCCCAACGAACAGGACGCCCCGGGCTGGGTGTCCGCGAACGGCGCGGTCTCCGCCCGGGACCAGACAGTGAAGCTGACCGTCCAGGGCACGGGCGAGGACACCGTCGTCCTGGAGTCCCTGAACGTCCGCGTCGCCGGGACCAGCGCGCCGCTCGCGTGGAACAACTACAAGATGGGGTACCTCGGCGTCGGCTGCGGAGGCAATGTGCCCCAGCACTCCTTCGCCGTCGACCTGGACGCGTCGGTGCCACGCCCGGCTCCGCAGGAAGGGGACAGCGGCTTCCCCTACAAGGTGAGCGCGAGCGACCCCGAGGCGTTCTACATCAACGCGACCGCCAACACCCGCTATGTGCGCTGGTACTTGGAACTGGAGTGGTCGAGCGGCACCCGGCACGGCACGGTGCGCATCGACGACACGGGCAAGCCGTTCGCCACGAGCGGCGACCAGGGCCGTCCCGTCTACGGCTTCTCGCTCAACAGCAAGAAGTGGACGAAGACGAACCGCGACAACGACGACGTGCCGGACCCGCCTGCGTAGCGGCCGGGGTTCGTCAGGCGGATCAGGCGCCGTCCGTATCGCGAAATGACACTTGTACGCGGCACGGACATGCCTAATCTGCCTGACAACCGAAGGAGTCGTAGATGACCGTCACCGCCGCGCCCGGCGCCACCGCCGCACCCACCCCGCCGCTCGCCGCGCGCGCCGCCTCGGTAGGGGGCTCTCCGGTACGGGACATCCTCGCTGTCACCGCGCGCCCCGAGGTCATCAACTTCGCGGGCGGGCTTCCGGCGCCCGAGCTGTTCGACGCGGCCGGGGTCGCCGCCGCGTTCCAGGCGGTCCTGACGTCGACGCCCGGTACGGCGCTGCAGTACTCCACGACGGAGGGCGAGCCCGCTCTCCGCGCCGCGATAGCCGCCAGGACGGCGGCGCGCGGGCTGCCCACGGACGCGGACGACCTGCTCGTCACCACCGGCTCGCAGCAGGGGCTCTCGCTGCTCGCGACGGTGCTCGTCGAGCCCGGGGACACCGTCCTCGTCGAGAGCCCCTGCTACCTGGCGGCACTTCAGGCCTTCGCCTTCGCGGGCGCCCGCGTGGTGCCCGTGCCGTGCGACGAGGAGGGCATCGACCCGGCCGCGCTCGACGAACTGGTCGCCACGCACCGGCCGAAGCTGCTCTACACCGTCCCCACCTTCCAGAACCCGACCGGCCGCACGCTGCCCGCAGGGCGGCGCGCGGAGATCGCCGCCGTGGCCGCGCGGCGCGGCCTGTGGATCATCGAGGACGATCCATACGGGGAGCTGCGGTTCGAGGGCGAGCGGGTGCCGTGGATCGCGACGTACCCGGGGGCGCAGGACCGCACCGTACTCCTCGGCAGCTTCTCGAAGGTGATGGCGCCGGGCCTGAGGCTCGGCTGGCTGCGGGGGCCCGCGGCGCTGTTGCGGGCGTGTGCGGTGGCCAAGCAGGCGGCGGATCTGCACACGCCCACCGTCAACCAGCTCGCCGCGGCACGGTACTTGGCGGACAACGACCTGGACGCGCATGTCGCCCGCGTCGCGCGCGCGTACGGCGAGCGACGTGACGCGATGCTTTTGGGCCTCGCTGACGCGTTGCCGCACGGCTCTTCTTGGGTCCGGCCCCAAGGCGGCATGTTCGTCTGGGCGACGCTGCCCGACGGCTACGACACCGCCGCGCTGCTGCCCGAGGTCGTCAAGCACGACGTGGCGTACGTGCCTGGGGCGCCGTTCTATGCGGGGGAGCCCGACCCCGCGACCCTGCGGATGTGCTTTGTGACGCAGGCCCCCGACGAGATCGCCGAGGGCCTGCGGAGGCTTGGGGGTGCGCTGGTGGGTTGAGATCCGCGCCCCTTGCGGGGCTCAGAGGCGCTCAGGCGTCCTGATGCCGAGCAGCGCCATTCCCTGGTGCAGGGTGCGGGCCGTGATGTCGCACAGGAACAGGCGGTTCTCGACCTGGGCCGGGGTGTCCGCCTTCAGGACCGGGCACTTGTCGTAGAACGTCGTGTAGAACGAGGCCAGTTGGTAGAGGTACGCGGCCAGCTTGTGCGGCGCGTACTCCCCGGCGACCTCGGCGACCGTCTCCGCGAACTGGTCGATGTGCAGGCCCAACGCCCGCTCGGCAGCGGTCAGTTCGAGCTCCGGATGCGCCTGCGGCCGTACGTCGCCCGCCTTGCGCAGGATCGACTGGATACGGGCGTACGCGTACTGGAGGTACACGCTCGTGTCGCCGTTCAGGGACACCATCTGGTCCAGGTCGAACTTGTAGTCGCGCACCGCCGACGTCGACAGGTCCGCGTACTTCACCGCACCGATGCCCACCTGGGCGCCGCGCTCGGCGATCTCCTCCTCGGAGAGGTCCTGGGCCTTCTCGCGGACGATGGCCGACGCCCGGTCGATCGCCTCGTCGAGGAGGTCGATGAGGCGTACGGTCTCGCCCTCACGCGTCTTGAACGGCTTGCCGTCCTTGCCGAGGACCGTGCCGAAGCCGAGCTGCACCGCCTTGACGTTCTCCGTCAGCCAGCCTGCCCTGCGGGCCGTCTCGAAGACCATCTTGAAGTGCAGGGACTGCCGCGCGTCCACGACGTAGAGGAGCGTGTCCGCCTTCAGGTTGAAGACGCGGTCGCGGATCGCGGAGAGGTCGGTCGCCGCGTACCCGAAGCCGCCGTCGGACTTCTGGACGATCAGCGGGGACGGGTTGCCGTCCGGGCCCTTCACGTCGTCGAAGAAGACGCACAGCGCGCCGTTCGACCGGACCGCGACGCCGGACTCCTCAAGGATGCGGCAGGTCTCCGCCAGCATGTCGTTGTAGCCCGACTCACCGACGATGTCCGCGTCCTCGATCTGCACGTCCAGCTTGTTGAAGACCGAGTAGAAGTACACCTTCGACTCGTCCACGAACCGCTGCCAGATCGCGAGGGTCTCCGGGTCGCCCGCCTGGAGGTCCACCACCCGGCGCCGGGCCCGCGTCTTGAACTCCTCGTCGGAGTCGAAGAGCACCTTCGACTCCTTGTAGACGCGGTTGAGGCTGGACATCGCCTCCTCGCCCGCCTCCGTGGTGTCCTCGGCGGACTTGTGGCCCAGCGCGTCCGGGTGCTCCAGCAGATACTGCACGAGCATGCCGAACTGGGTGCCCCAGTCGCCGATGTGGTGGCGGCTGACCACCTTCTCGCCGGTGAACTCAAGGATCTTGACGACGGAGTTGCCGATGACCGAGTTGCGCAGGTGACCGACGTGCATCTCCTTGGCCACGTTCGGCTGGGCCCAGTCGACCACCGTCGTGCCGGCCTTCTCCGCGAACGGCACGCCGAGCCGGTCGCCGTCGGCGGCGCGCGCGGCGAGGTTCTCGGTGATCGCCTTGTCGGTGACCGTGACATTCAGGAAGCCGGGGCCCGAGACCTCGACGTCCTTGATCGTGCCGTCGTCCGCGGGGAGGGCGTCCACGACCTTCGCCGCGAGCTCGCGCGGGTTCGCCTTCGCCTTCTTGGCGAGGGCCAGGATCCCGTTGGCCTGGTAGTCGGCCCGGTCGCTTCGTCGCAGCAGCGGGTCGGCGGCGCCGGCCTCCGGCAGGGCAGCCGAGAGGGCGTCCGCGAGGCGCTGGTGGACGGAGGCGGTGAGGGACGTGACCGAGGCCATGGAGTGGATGCCGTTCTCCTCGAGGTGCAGATAGACCCGGCAAGTATCCCATGCAGAGAAAAGCGGTTTTCGCGGTTGCGGGTGGAGCTGGGAGAATGGCCGCGACAAGCGGTACTCACGTAGAAGAAGATCAGAAGCAGAAAGGCGTGCCGATCGTGGCTCAGAGCACCGATACCACCGACTGGGTCTCCCGCTACGCGGACGAGGTCATCTCCGAGTCGGAGCGTCGTGCCCCGGGCAAACCGGTCGTCGTCGCCTCCGGGCTCTCCCCCTCAGGCCCGATCCACCTCGGCAACCTCCGCGAGGTCATGACCCCGCACCTCGTCGCGGACGAGATCCGGCGACGCGGGCACGAGGTCCGCCACCTCATCTCCTGGGACGACTACGACCGGTACCGCAAGGTCCCGGCCGGTGTCCCCGGCATCGACGAGTCCTGGGCCCAGCACATCGGCAAGCCCCTCACCTCCGTGCCCGCCCCGGCCGGTTCCGCGTACGCGAACTGGGCCGAGCACTTCAAGGCGGCCATGACCGAGGCGCTCGACGAGCTGGGCGTGGAGTACGACGGGATCAGCCAGACCGAGCAGTACACCTCGGGCGTCTACCGCGAGCAGATCCTGCACGCGATGAAGCACCGCGGTGACATCGACGCGATCCTCGACCAGTACCGCACCAAGAAGGCCCCCGGGAAGGGCGGCCAGAAGCAGTCGCAGAAGCCGGTCGACGAGGCCGAGCTGGAGGCCGCCGAGGGGTCGGGCGCCGCCAGCGAGGACGACGGCAGCGGCGGCACCAGCGGGTACTTCCCGTACAAGCCGTACTGCGGCGCGTGCGAGAAGGACCTGACCACGGTCACGTCGTACGACGACGCGAGCACCGAGCTCGCCTACGTCTGCGCGGACTGCGGGCACACCGAGACCGTCCTGCTCAGCGAGTTCAACCGCGGCAAGCTGGTCTGGAAGGTCGACTGGCCCATGCGCTGGGCGTACGAGGGCGTCATCTTCGAGCCCAGCGGCGTGGACCACTCGTCTCCCGGGTCGTCCTTCGTCGTCGGCGGGCAGATCGTGCGCGAGATCTTCGACGGCGTGCAGCCGATCGGTCCGATGTACGCGTTCGTCGGTATCTCCGGGATGGCGAAGATGTCGTCGTCCAAGGGCGGCGTGCCGACCCCGGCCGACGCGCTGAAGATCATGGAGGCACCGCTCCTTCGCTGGCTCTACGCGCGCCGCAGGCCGAACCAGTCCTTCAAGATCGCCTTCGACCAGGAGATCCAGCGGCTCTACGACGAGTGGGACAAGCTGGACGCGAAGGTCGCCGACAGCTCCGTGCTGCCCGCCGATGCCGCCGCGCACTCGCGTGCGGTGCGTACGGCCGCCGGTGAGCTGCCGAAGACGCCGCGTCCGCTGCCCTACCGGACGCTCGCGTCCGTCGCGGACATCACGGCGGGCGCCGAGGACCAGACGCTCCGCATCCTGCGGGACCTGGACCCCTCGGACCCGATCTCGTCCCTGGACGAGGCGCGGCCGCGGCTCGACCGCGCCGAGAACTGGATCACTACGCAGGTCCCGGCCGAAGCACGGACGGTCGTGCGCGCGGAGCCGGACACGGAGCTGCTCTCGTCCCTGGACGACGAGAGCCGCGAGTCGCTGCGGCTGCTCCTGGAGGGCCTCGACACGCACTGGTCCCTCGACGGGCTCACGCACCTGGTGTACGGCGTGCCGAAGGTGCGGGCCGGGTTCTCGGCGGACGCGACGGCGAAGGAACTCCCGCCGGAGATCAAGGTCGCACAGCGCTCCTTCTTCGCCCTCCTCTACCGCCTCCTCGTGACCCGAGAGACGGGCCCGCGACTGCCCACGCTGTTGCTCGCCGTGGGCGCGGAGCGAGTGCGCAAGCTGCTGGGCGCGTAACGGTACGCAGATGGGGGGCGCCGCCCAGCTCCTGGCCGACGCCCCCTTCGCGTGCGGCGGGCCTGGCTTCGGGCCTGCGGGGTGGCTTCGCGTGCGGCGGGCCTGGCTTCGGGGCTGTCGGGTGATGTGGGGCGGCGCCTCGCTTCGCGTGCCCTGGACCGGACCGCCGCTTCGCGGCGGGGTTTTCCCGCCCACCCACCCGATTACCCCGCGGGGCAATCGGGTGGGTGGGCGGGAAGGCCTGTTCGGCCAGGCGAGTCTGCGGGTGATCGGGTGGGCGGGCGGGAAACATCCGCCGCGAAGCGGCGGGCCTGAACAGCGGGGCCACTGCGAAGAGACGCGCTTGCGAGGAGCGGGGGACGCAGCAGGGGTTTACCCGGAAGCCGCGGCCTTGCGGCGGGGCGGGGCGGGGCCACGGTGGAGGGCCTGCATCGTTTGGACTACCCGGAGATCACTCCGGGGCAGGACGCCCAACGCCCAGGGGCGAGTGACCGTGGACGTATGAAGGAAATCATCTCCATCGTCGGATGGGTCGTCGGGATTCAGGGCGCGCTCGGCGTCGCAGGCCGCACCTTCGGGGACGAGCCGTGGGGCCTCTTCCAGAAGTGGTGGGACATACCCACCCCCGGATACCTCGCCCTCGCCATCATCGGCGCCGCCCTCGCCATCTGGGGCGAGAACGGCAAGAAGCGCGCCCGCAGCAGGGGTTGAGCCCGTTGAGGCCCGCTACGCGCTGTACTCGGAGTCCAGTTCCTCCTGGTACCGGCCCCGGAAGTCACGCAGATACGGGCGCAGCGTGCTCTCCGCCGGAGGGCCGCCCGCCTGGCCCGTGACGCCGTACAGGTCCATCAAGTACAGGCCGAACTGGCGGGCGTTGGGGTAGTCCCCGATCTCGCTCACGTACTTGCGGAACGCCGCGAAGTACGCGTCGTCACGCGAGACGTCGTCCGGGAGACCGGACGTGTCGTCGGGCAGTGCCTCCGGGGACTCCGAGACCTCCGGGGCCTCCGGGACCTCCTCGTGCATGTTGCCCCCGACAGCCTGCTCCTCGCGCGGGCCCGGGATCAGGTGCTGACCGCCCAGCGGGCGCGTGCGGCCGGGCCCCGCGGGGACCGGGAACCCGGACTCCGGAGGCGCAGCCGCCGCGTTGCCGTGCTCGTCGAAGTACGCCTGCTGCTGCTCCAGATACGCCTGCTGGTCGACGTAGGCCTGCTGCTCCGCGTACGCCTGCTGGTCCGCGTACCACTGGTCGTGCGGCTCTTCAGGAACGTACGAAGGCTGCTGAGCCGCGAACCACGGGCTCACGTGCGCACCATCGGGCTCAGGCTCCGGCGACTGCTGCTGCGGCTGCTCGGCCCGCGGCAGCGGCTCCGCCTCCAGCTGCGGCGCGCGCGGCGCCACCAGCTCCGGCTGCTGCGGCTCCGCCGCCACCCGCACCGGCGCCGGCGGAAGCAACGCGGGCTCGATGCCCGCCGCCGCGAGCCCCGCAGGAGCGGTCTCCGAGAGGGGAACGCCGAAGCGCGCCAGACGCAGCGGCATCAAGGACTCCACCGGGGCCTTGCGGCGCCAGGAGCGGCCGAAGCGGGCCTGGAGGCGGGCCTGGTAGATCAGACGGTCCTGCTCCAGCTGGATGACCTGCTCGTACGAACGGATCTCCCACAGCTTCATCCGGCGCCACAACTTGAACGTGGGCACGGGAGAGAGGAGCCAGCGCGTGAGGCGTACGCCCTCCATGTGCTTGTCGGCCGTGATGTCCGCGATCCGGCCCACCGCGTGCCGCGCCGCCTCGACGGCGACCACGAACAGGATCGGGATGACGGCGTGCATGCCCACACCCAGCGGGTCCGGCCAGGCCGCCGCGCCGTTGAAGGCGATCGTCGCCGCCGTCAGAAGCCACGCCGTCTGACGAAGCAGCGGGAAGGGGATGCGAATCCACGTAAGGAGGAGGTCGAGCGCCAGCAGGACGCAGATGCCCGCGTCGATGCCGATCGGGAAGACCACCGAGAAGCTGCCGAAGCCCTTCTGCTCGGCGAGCTCGCGCACGGCCGCGTACGACCCCGCGAAACCGATGCCGGCGATGACGACCGCACCGGCGACGACCACGCCGATGAGTATTCGGTGCGTGCGTGTCAGCTGCATCGCGGCCACCCGCGAACCCCTCCCTGTTCGGTTTGTTGCGAGCGACAGCCTGGCACACGCATGCGGAAGACGGTGTGCCGGTACGGCAGGAGCCCGGCCAACAAAGGGCCGGGCTCCACAACTGCCTTGACTGCGCCGCGAGTTGCACGCGTGGCGCGTGCGGCGGTTTCCGCGTCCTGCGTCAGCTCTTGGGCTTGGTGCTGGACTTGGAGTCCGACCCGGAGTCCGACTTGGGGCTGTCCGAGCCCTTCGAGCCGCTGCCGGACTTGTCGCCGGAGCCACTGCCCGAACCGCTGCCCGAGTCGCTGCCGGAGCCGCCGTCGCTCGCGCCGCCCGACTTGTTCGCGGAGACGACCTTCTCGGCGGCCTCCTTCGCGGCCTTCTCGGCAGCCTTCGACAGCTCCTTCGAGCTCGGCGCCTTGTCACCGGCCAGACCCGCGCCGTTGTAGTCGATCGTGACGACCGCGTTCTCCACGCGCGTCACGACCGTCTGCTGCTTGAAGTTTTCCTTGTCCTTCTTCAGGTCGTAGTGCACGACCGTCGTCTGGTCGCCCATCCCCGGCACCGGCTCCGTCTTGACGCTCTTCGCGCCCTCCGTCGCCTGCGCGTCCGCGACCTGCTTCGCGAAGTTGTTCTGCGCGCGCTTGGCACCGCTGCCCAACGACGCGTCCGAGTCGAAGCGCATCAGCGAGACACGGAGCCAGCGGAACTGCGAGCCGTCCACGCCGTTGTTCTCAAGGCTGTCCCAGGAGCAGGTGCCACGCGCCGACGTGTCATCGGACGTGCCCGCCTTGCCCGACTTGTCCTTCGCCTTCGGGACAAGGTCGTCGAGCGTCTTCTTCGACAGGACCTCGCAGGGCTCGGGCAGCTTGCTGAACGCCGCCTTCTCCACGCTCGCGGCCTTGTCCTTGCCCGAGGCCGAGGCGGAAGCCTTCGAACCCGAGTCCTTCTTGGCCCCGTCCGAGCCCGAGCCGGAGTCGGAGGAGCAGCCGGAGGCAACGAGGATCACCGGTACGGCGGCTGCGCAGGTGAGTATGCGGGTGAGTCGCTGTGCTGGTCGGTGCATGGTTCCTTCACTCAAGTCACTCAAGACGGCTGTCGTCGGTTCGATGGGCCACGGTACGCCGTGCCCGACGCGGACGACTCCGCTTCCGGAGAGCCGGGCACCTGTCCGAACCGCCGCTACTCGTCGAACCTGTCGGCCAGCATTCCGGCCAGTTCCTGCGCCTTGTCCTGCATTTCCTTGCTGTCAGGGATGTCGGTGCGACGCCCCGGCTGCTCGTCGTACTCGACGGTCACGATGACGTTCGACGTGCGGAACACCACAGTCACCGTGCGGTGCCGGGTCGCCGAAGCGGACGTGGAGAACGCGTCGTCCAGGAAGGCCTCGTCGCCCAGGTCGTCGAGGACACGGGGCTCAAGACCGAGGGGCGTGACGGCCTCTTCCGGGGCGCCGCTGGAGGCACTGTCGCCCGCGTCACCCTTCTCGTCACCCTTGCCGTCACCCTTCCCATCGCCCTTCCCGTCACCCTTGTCGGACTCGCCCGCATCCGTCCCGGTCCCGGCACTGTCGGACGGCTCGGCATCGGCGGTCGGGGTGCCGGAGGGCTCGGGCAGATCCGCCTTCTGCACCTTCGACGAGTAGACCTCCGTGGCACGGGTGTCATCACTCACGGCCGTGTCGTACGAGACCACGCGCTCGAAGTCCACGAGCAGATGGTGGGTGGCGTCCGAGGACTCCACCTTCCAGCGGCAACCCACACGCCGGTCGGTGTCGTACGTGACGGTGGGCACACCCTCGTACGCCTTCTCCTGCTGCTCCTCGTCCGGCATCTCCTCGATGCCGGGCAGCATCGAGTCGAGCGTGCCGCGGTCGACCTCGCCGCAGGGCTCGGGGAGCGTGCGGTACTTGCCGGGCTCGGCCGCCGAGGTCGAGCTGCCGCTGTCGCCGGGCTTCGAGTCGTCCGGCTCACCGCCGAGCGCACCCCCGCCCGTGCAGCCGGCGAGCAGCGCCGCGATGAGAGCTGCGACGCCTGGTACGTAGGCCTTCCGCTGCACCGTGTGGGCTCCTTCTCGCCGGGGATATTGGGTTGCCGCTGGTGGGCGACCGGTGGACACAATGTGTATCGCACGCAATGCCGTGGACGCCGGTCCGTCGTCGCTTTCGTTGACCTTGGCGCCGGTATTTGCGTTTCAAGTCCTACAGGGCTTGCGAGACTTATGTTCAACAACGGGGGATTGAGGGCGTTATGTCATATGTAGAGGTTCCGGGGGCAAAGGTACCGATCCGGATGTGGACGGACCCGGCCTCGGTCGAGGACGTCGCACTCCAGCAACTCCAGAACGTGGCGACCCTGCCCTGGATCAAGGGCCTGGCCGTCATGCCGGACGTCCACTACGGCAAGGGTGCGACGGTCGGTTCGGTGATCGCCATGCAGGGGGCGGTGTGTCCTGCGGCGGTGGGTGTGGACATCGGCTGCGGCATGTCCGCCGTCAAGACCTCCCTGACGGCCAATGATCTGCCGGGGGATCTGTCGCGGCTTCGGTCGAAGATTGAGGCTGCGATTCCTGTGGGGCGGGGGATGCATGCGGATCCGGTGGATCCGGGGAGGCTGCATGGGTTCGCCACCGGCGGGTGGGAGGACTTCTGGTCGCGATTTGAGGGGGTCGCTGATGCCGTGCAGTTCCGTGAGGATCGGGCTACTAAGCAGATGGGAACCCTCGGCGGAGGGAATCACCACCTGGAACTGTCGTTCGATTCGATAGGCTCGGTGTGGCTCACTCTGCACTCCGGCTCCCGCAACATCGGCAAGGAACTCGCCGAGCACCACATAGGAATCGCGCAGAAGCTCCCGCACAACCAGGGCCTGGTAGACCGTGATTTGGCCGTCTTCGTGTCGGACACCCCGCAGATGACGGCGTACCGGAACGATCTCTACTGGGCTCAGGAGTACGCGAAGTACAACCGCGCGATCATGATGGGGCTCTTGAAGGACGTCATCCGTCGGGAGTTCAAGAAGGCGAAGCCGACCTTTGAGGCGGAGGTCAGCTGTCACCACAACTATGTTGCCGAGGAACGGTACGAGGGCATGGACCTGCTGGTCACGCGGAAAGGTGCGATCCGGGCGGGCTCCGGTGACCTCGGCATCATTCCGGGGTCGATGGGCACGGCAACGTACATCGTGAAGGGCCTCGGCAACGAGAAGGCCTTCAACTCCGCCTCGCACGGCGCGGGTCGACGGATGAGCCGGAACGCGGCGAAGAAGCGCTTCTCGACGCAGGACCTGGAGGACCAGACGCGGGGCGTCGAGTGCCGTAAGGACTCGGGTGTCGTGGATGAGATCCCGGGGGCGTACAAGCCGATCGAGCAGGTCATGGAGCATCAGCGTGACCTTGTTGAGGTCGTGGCGAAGCTGAAGCAGTTCATCTGCGTGAAGGGCTGAACCGCGGTGGACCCGGGCTGTTGCCAACCCTGGATCCACCGCTCAGCGTTTTACTGTTTCGTCGATGGCAACGGAACCTGGCCGTTACGCAGGCGCCAGTGGCGGAGGTTGCAGCTCTGCACGGTTCGTCCCAAGGCTTCAGCTGCCGCGGTGGGGCTGCAAAGGTCCAGCAGGATCTGGTCCTCCCACTCCTTCCAGCGACGTTTGGGGGAGACCTTCATCCCGGCTGGACGAACCCATGAGGCGAGTGCCTCCGCTTTCATCTGCTTGCGCTCTAAGGACAGGCAGCCTGGGTAGTAGAGATCTGCGGCCAGTTGCATGGCCGGTTCCTTCTCGTAGCTGATGTTGTAGATCTCATCACGGGTGTTGCGCTTGATGAGGCGTTCAGCCCCTGTGAGCATCCGCGCGTAACGGCAGAGGTAGACCCCGACAGCCGTGCTGGCCGTGGTCAGAGAGATGAACGGGAAGCCTTGGCTCGTGTAGCCGACCGAGCCGTCCGCGTCGATGACCCCCCGCAGATAGTCTCGCCGCGAGAACTCGACGCGCGGCGGAGCGATCTTCTTGGACTTGCGGCCGTAAGGCAGGCCGAGTTGGTTGATCCTGGTCCTGGCTTCGAGAGAGCACAGGCTCCACGTGGCCGAGTGATGTGCTTCGGAGAAGTTCGTGTCTCGGGTGCGCTCGCTGATGGTGCTGTTGTACGGGGTCAGGCGCTGGAACGCGCGCAGGATCTCGATGTCGCGCACGTTGATCTCGACGGTCAGTCGCCCTTTCTGACCCGGGCCTTGCTGTAGATGCCCATCAGCCTGCAAGAAGCCGAACATGTAGGCGTAGTCAGGGACTTCGAGGTCCATGAAGGATGCTGCTGGCGTGTCGAAGCCGAGGGCATCGTCCAGCGTGAATTGGTGCGCGCTAGGCTCGCGTTCAGCCATGAGGAAGTGAGTCCTTCCTTGATGGTCAGGCCCTCGGCCGGGATTGCAGTCCCGGCCGAGGGCCGTTCTGTGTGCTGTTGTCGACCTGAGCCTAGGCAGGTCACACGTCAACGGGCATGGCGATAGGACGCGTTCACCAATGTGGGTGACTCGCGTCTCTGGATGCCCGAGGCGGAACGCCTACTTCGCGTTCTTGATGGCGAAGATCATGACGAACGCGATGATGTGGATGCCGAAGAGGAAGTACGCCAGGTACCACCACATCAGCTTTTCGTTCTTCGTCTCCTGGGTGAGGCGTTGCTGCTCGGCCGTCTCGGGAGTCCCGGCCGCTTCGTCCGGCTCCGGCATCACAGCTCCCTGTGGACCTTCGTGTTCGAGGCCTGGGCGCGGGGGCGGACCACCAGGAGGTCGATGTTGACGTGGGGTGGGCGGGTCACCGCCCAGGTGATCGTGTCCGCCACGTCGTCCGCCGTGAGGGGGGCCGGCACTCCTGCGTAGACCTTCGCGGCCTTCTCGGTGTCGCCGCCGAAGCGGGTCGTGGCGAACTCCTCGGTCTTGACCATGCCGGGGGCGACCTCGATGACGCGGACCGGGGTGCCGACGATCTCCAGGCGGAGGGTCTCGGCGAGGACGTGTTCGGCGTGCTTGGCCGCCACGTAGCCGCCGCCGCCCTCGTACGTGCCGTGGCCCGCCGTGGAGGAGAGGACCACGATCGTGCCGTCGCCGCTGGCGGTGAGTGCGGGGAGCAGGGCCTGGGTGACGTTCAGGGTGCCGATGACGTTCGTCTCGTACATCTGGCGCCAGTCGGCGGGGTCGCCGGCGGCGATGGTGTCGGCGCCGAGCGCGCCGCCCGCGTTGTTGACCAGGACCGCGATCTTGCCGAAGGCGGTGGCGAACTCGTCCACGGCTGTGCGGTCGGTGATGTCGAGTGCGTACGCCATCGCGTCGTGGCCCGCGGCCGTGATCTCGGCGGCGAGGGCTTCGATGCGGTCCTTGCGGCGGGCGGTGAGGAGGACGCGGTAGCCGGCGGCGGCGAGTCCGCGCGCGGTGGCGGCGCCGGTGCCGCTGTTCGCGCCGGTGACGATCGCGATGCGGGTGGCGGCGGGCGCGGCGTTCGCGGCGGCGGTCATGGCTGCTCCTTGGGCGTCCTGATGCGTACGTACGTTCTGTCCTGTTCCTGGGCCAAGGATAGGCGGGCTGCTCGTGGTCCTCAGCGGCCTCGCGGCGCGTACATGATCACCGCCATGCCGGCGAGGCAGATCAGTGCTCCGGTGACGTCCCAGCGGTCGGGCCGGTAGCCGTCGGCGACCATGCCCCAGGCGATCGACCCGGCGACGAAGACCCCGCCGTACGCGGCGAGGATGCGGCCGAACTCGGCGTCGGGCTGGAGTGTGGCCACGAAGCCGTAGACGCCGAGGGCGATGACGCCGGCGCCGATCCAGGCCCAGCCCTTGTGCTCGCGTACGCCCTGCCAGACGAGCCAGGCGCCGCCGATCTCGAAGAGTGCGGCGAGGGCGAAGAGGGCTGCGGAGCGGGCGATCAGCATGGGGGAATCGTGGCATGGGGGGCATGGGGGGCGCGGGGGCGAGTGTCTGCGTCGTACGCTTTCTGTTTGACGCAGATGTCTTGAGAAGGGGGTCCTTCGTGGCCAAGAAGACGACCGGTGCGCGGCGCGCCGCTCTCGTGGACGAGTTGTCCGTCGAGTCGCGGCGCTACATGGCGTCGTACGCCCTTTTCAATCAGGCCGTCGCCGACCATCTGAAGCTGCACCCCACCGATCTGCAGTGCCTGAACCTGCTCAGCCTGGAGGAAGCCCCCGTCACGACGGGCCGCATCGCCGAGCTGACCGGTCTGACGACGGGTTCGGCGACGCGGCTCGTGGACCGTCTGGAGAAGGCGGGCTATGTCGTGCGGGAGCGGGACGCCGTCGACCGGCGGCGGGTCCTGGTCTCGACGGTGCCGGACGCGGTGGCGGAGTTCGGGCGGATGTGGGACAAGCTCGGTGGCGGCTGGTTCACGCTCTTCGAGCGGTATGACGACGATGAACTTGACCTGCTCATCGGCCACATGCGCCGCACCGTGGAGTTCAGTGCGGCGCAGGTGGCGCGGTTGCGGGGCGGGGAGCTGGACGGCTGACCCCTGCCGGGCGGGGTCTAGTGGTGCTGGTCCTCCTGCGGTTTGTGTGGCAGGAGTCGTACGAGGCCGCAGCACAGCAGCGTGACGCTCGCGACGACGGCGAGGGTGACGGTCATGGCGTGGTCCGGTCCGCCGTCGAGGGTCTTGAAGAAGACGGTGACGACGGTGGCCGCGCCGATCGCGTTGGCCAGTTGCTGCACCGCGCTGAGTGAGCCGCTGGCGCTGCCCGCTTCCTGGGGTGCGATGTCGCCGATGGTGATGTCGTAGACGGTGCCGAAGCAGGTGCCCATGCCGAGCCCGACGATGAGCAGGGGCGGAACCAGTGTCCAACTCCCCATGTCTGTACCGGCGTTGGCGACCATGGCGAACAGGTATCCGGTGCCGGTCAGGATGATCAGCAGGCCGATCAGGACGAGCTTGCGGCCGAGCCTGCCGATGAGGCCGTGGCAGGCGATGGACGCGATGACGATGCCCACGGAGAGCGGGACGAGGCCGAGCGCGGTGCCGGAGGGTGAGCGGCCGAGTCCTTCTTGCAGGTAGAGCGAGATGACGTAGAGCAGTCCGGAGACGGCGGCGGAGAAGGCGACGCAGAGGACGAGCCCTGAGGTGAAGCCGCGGTTGCGCAGCAGCGATGGCTGGATCAGCGGGTTGTGTGCGGTGCGCTGACGGCGGCAGAAGAGCGCGAAGGAGGCGAGTCCTGCGGCGATCAGCAGGATGGGCGCGGCGGTCCAGCCGTTCGTGGAGCCGTCGATGAGGCCGGAGAGCAGTCCGAGCATGGTGGCGCCGAGGTAGGCGGATCCGGTGCCGTCGATCGAAGTGGCCCTGTCGCCGGGGTCCTTGGGGAGGAGGCGGACGGCGGCGATGAGGGCGGCGCCGCCGAGGACGAGGTTGATCAGGAACATGGACCGCCAGCCGAGGCCGCCGAGGTCGGCGTCGATCAGGAACCCGGCGAGGATGGGGCCGCCGACGGCGGAGAGTCCCATGGCGGGCGCGAAGAGGCTGAACGCCTTGCCGATCTCCTCGCGGGGCCAGACCGCGCCGAGGATGCCGAAGCCCTGCGGGATGACGAGCGCTCCGAAGGCGCCCTGCGTGAGGCGGGCGATGGTGATCGACTCGGGGCTGAAGGCGAGCCCGCAGGCGACCGAGGCGATCGTGAATCCGGCGAGGCCGAGCAGGAAGAGCCGCCGCTTTCCGTACTTGTCGCCGAGGCGTCCGCCGATGACGAGGAGTACGCCGAGGGCGAGCGCGTAGGAGGCGCCGAGCCACTGGATGAGTGCGGGGCCGCCGCCGAGGTCCTTGGCGATGGTGGGGGCGGCGATGTTGGTGATGGTGGCGTCGACGAGGTCGAGCACGTCGGCGGCGAGGATCACGCCGAGGACGGCCCAGCGTTTTCTCGGGGTGAAGGTTTCCGTGGGCGTGGGATGGGATGCGTGGGAGGCATCGGAGGCATCGGAGGCATGGGTGGCCGTGGGCATGGGAGGGGGTCCTTCGTCTGAGGGGTGCGAGAGCTCTGGGTACGCGGCCACGGCGGGGCAGGGGGATCCACATCGCCGTGCAGAAGCTGCGTGACGCAGATAAATGTGCGGGAGGGTGCGCCGGGCTGTCAAGGCGGTTTGGCTGCGAGGCGGTTTGGCCGCGGTGCCGTTCGTTGGCTAGCGGTGCCGTTTGTCGGCTAGCGGTGCTGGTCGTCTTGGGGGCGGGGCCGCGCCGGTATGTCCGTCCTCGCTATCGTCCGGTGGCCGCCGGGCTACTTCGGCCCCGGAGTGTTGGGAGCCGTGCTCCGGGCGGACATACCGGCACGTCCCCTCGCGTCTCGATGCCGACTGCGGGTGTGTGGGGGCGCGGCCTCTTTTGCCGGGGGTGTTGTCAGACCCTCGTCGTAGCGTGGGTGGCATGGAGAGATCGTTGAGGTTGGTTCCCTGGTCGGAGGGTGACCTTGCGTTGTTGGTTGCCTGCAACTCCGCTGAGATGACCGTGCACTTGGGTGGTCCGGAGGCGCATGAGCAGGTGGTTTCCCGGCACCGTCGCTATCTCGCGTTGGAGGAGCGGGGGCGGATGTTCCGGGTGGTCCTTGATGGTGATGCCGTTGGTTCCATCGGGTACTGGGAGAGGACCTGGCAGGGCGAGTTCGTGTGGGAGACGGGGTGGGGCGTGCTGCCCGGGTTTCAGGGGCGGGGCATCGCGGCGGCGGCTGCGCGTCTTGTCGTCGAGGAGGCTCGGGGCGCCGGTCGGTACCGGCGGTTGCACGCCTTTCCCTCGGCGGACCATGCGGCTTCCAACGGGGTGTGCCGGAAGGCCGGGTTCAGGCTTGGGGGCGAGCATGACTTCGAGTATCCGAAGGGGCACTGGATGCGGTGCAACGACTGGAGTGTCGACCTGGGTGTCAGTGGGGTGCGTACGCCGTCGGAGGGACCCCCACCGTCGTCGTGAAGTCCCTGATCAGGTGGGCCTGGTCGGCGTAGCCCAGGGTGGCCGCCAGCGTCGGCCAGTCCACCTCCCGCTCTGTTTCCGCGTGTTCGAGCGCCTCATGGATCCGGTGGCGCAGGATCAGCCACTTCGGGCCGACCCCGACGTATGCCGAGAACAGTCGTTGCAGCGTCCGTACGGACATGCCCTCGGCGTGGGCGAAATCGCCGGCCCGGCGGATCCCGCGGTCCGTGCGGATGCGTTCGGCGAGGGCCATGGCGAGGTCCGCCTGGGGGTCGGGCGTGGGGCCGACGGCCAGGAGGAACGCGTCAAGTGCTGCCACGCGGGCCTGCTCGTCGTCGGGGGTCAGGACCGCGTCCAGTGCGCCTTCGGGGACCTCGGCGAAGACCTCTTCGAGGGGCAGCAGTCGTCGGCCCGTCCAGGCGGACACCGGCTTTGACGGCGCGAACGGGCGGAAGCCGCCGGGGCGGAACTTCACCCCGCACACCCGGCCCCGCCCTTCCAGCTTCTGGGTGAAGAGGTCGAGTCCGATGCCCGCCACCTCGGCGAAGGGGTCCTGGCCGGGGAGGGTCTGGAAGACGACGTTCACGGAGGGGTGCGGGACGACGTGTGAGGCGTACGGCTGGGACAGGTCCCAGTCGATCAGCCAGTACTGCTCCACGTAGGGCCGCAGCGCGGGTGCTGCCAGGTGCCGGCGGAACCGTGCGTGGGCGAAGAGCCCGGCGGCGTCGACGATGCCCTTGGTGTCGCTGCGCGGGGCGGGCTCGGAGGCGTCGGCCATGGCTGGATCGTATGCCGGGGGCCGCCGCTGGTGTCGCGTTTCTTCAAGCCGCCGGAGCCCTTGCCGCCTTACCGTCACGGCATGAGTGAGAACAGCATCGCCGACCTTCTGAAGGCGGCAACGGCCCACGCCGTCCCGGTGGTCCGCGCGATCCCCGATGACCGCCTCGCCACTCCCACGCCCTGCGCCGAGTACGACGTAAAAGCCCTGGTCAACCACCTCTTCCAGGTGATCGTCCAGTTCCAGGCGCTGGCCGCCAAGCAGAACGCCGAGTTCGGCGAGACCCCCGATCTCGTCGCCGAGAGTCCCGACTGGCGTGACCGTTTCGCCGAGGAGGCGGGGAAGTTGGTCGCCGCCTGGTCCGTGCCCGGCGCCGACGAGGGCACCACGGGTGCGATGGACATGCCCGCGAGGACCGTCGGCTGTATGGCGCTGCTCGACCTGACGGTGCACGCCTGGGATCTGGCCCGCGCCACGGGGCAGGAGTTCGAGGCGGCTCCCGAGAGCAGCGGCGTGGTGGCCGCGCTGCGGGATGCGGTCGCGGGCCTGGGTCCGACGGCCCGGAAGATGGGTGTCTTCGGGGAGCCGGTCGCCGTGCCCGAGGGGGCCGATGAGCTGGAGCGGCTCCTTGCCGAGACGGGGCGCGACCCGCGCTGGACCCCGCGGGCCCCTTCCGCGGCCTAGCCGGAGCCGCTCTGCGGGCGAGCCGAGCCCCGCCCGGGAATACCCTCTGGCCCGCCACCGTTCCGCAGATATAGTTGAACCGTCAACAACCTGCGGAGAGTGAGTCAGCCATGCAGTCCGGATCCGGCATGCAGTTCGGGATCTTCAGCGTCGGTGATGTCACCCCTGACCCCACCACGGGACGTACGCCGAGCGAGCACGAGCGCATCAAGGCCATGGTCGCCATCGCCCTGAAGGCCGAGGAGGTCGGGCTCGACGTCTTCGCGACCGGCGAGCACCACAACCCGCCGTTCGTGCCCTCCTCGCCCACCACGATGCTCGGCTACATCGCGGCGCGGACGGAGCGGCTGATCCTCTCCACCTCCACCACCCTGATCACCACGAACGACCCGGTGAAGATCGCCGAGGACTTCGCGATGCTCCAGCACCTGGCCGGCGGCCGGGTGGATCTGATGATGGGGCGCGGCAACACGGGCCCGGTGTATCCGTGGTTCGGCAAGGACATCCGCGAGGGCATCAACCTGGCCGTCGAGAACTACGCGCTCCTGCACCGGCTGTGGCGCGAGGACGTCGTGACGTGGGAGGGCAAGTTCCGTACGCCCCTCCAGTCGTTCACGTCCACGCCGCGCCCGCTGGACGGCGTCGCGCCCTTCGTCTGGCACGGCTCCATCCGCTCCCCGGAGATCGCCGAGCAGGCCGCGTACTACGGAGACGGCTTCTTCCACAACAACATCTTCTGGCCGCAGGAGCACACCAAGAAGATGGTCGACCTCTACCGCCGCCGGTTCGCGCACTACGGGCACGGCACGCCCGAGCAGGCGATCGTCGGGCTCGGCGGCCAGGTGTTCATGCGGAAGAACTCGCAGGACGCGGTGAAGGAGTTCAGGCCGTACTTCGACAACGCCCCGGTCTACGGGCACGGGCCTTCGCTGGAGGAGTTCACGTCCCAGACCCCCCTGACCGTCGGCTCCCCGCAGCAGGTGATCGACCGGACGCTGTCCTTCCGCGACAGCGTGGGCGACTACCAGCGCCAGCTGTTCCTGATGGACCACGCGGGCCTGCCCCTCAAGACCGTCCTGGAGCAGCTGGACATCCTCGGCGAGGAGGTCGTCCCCGTCCTGCGCGAGGAGTTCGCCAAGAACCGCCCGGCGAACGTCCCGGACGCACCGACCCACACCGCACGCGTGACGGCCACCCGGAGCGGCATCGAGAGCGAGGTCACCGCATGAAGCTCGTAGTCGTCTCCGCGGGGCTCAGCGTGCCCTCCTCCACCCGCCTTCTGGCCGACCGCCTGGCGGCGGCCACCGGGCGCCACGCCGACGTGGAGATCCAGGTCGTCGAACTCCGCGACCTGGCCGTGGAGATCGCGCACAACTACGTCACCGGATTCCCCGGCCCGGAGCTGAGCGCGGCGGCGGAGGCGGTGAAGGGCGCGGACGGCCTGATCGCCGTCACGCCGGTCTTCTCCGCCTCGTACAGCGGCCTGTTCAAGTCGTTCTTCGACGTGCTGACCGTCCTGGACAAGGACGCGATCGCCGGTACGCCGGTCCTGATCGCGGCGACCGGCGGCACCCCGCGCCATTCGCTGGTCCTGGAGCACGCGATGCGCCCGCTGTTCGCGTACCTGCGGGCGGTGGTCCTGCCGACGGCCGTGTACGCGGCGTCCGAGGACTGGGGCGCGGACGGCCTGGACGAGCGCGTAGAGAGGGCGGCGAAAGAATTGGCCGGAATCATGCGGCCCGCGCCGGTCCAGGAGGAGGAGCTGATCGAGGGGTTTGTCCCCTTCGAGCGGCAGCTCGCGGCGCTGCGGCCGGAGTAGTCCCGGCGTACGCGAAGGAAGGGAGCCGCGGGGCTCAGGGCCACACCAGGCAGTACGCCTGATGCCCCGCGTCGTGCAGCCGGTGGCTGAAGTCCTGCCATTCGTGGAGCAGTTGGTAGACGTTGAACGCGTCGCGCGGGCCGCCGCGGTCGGGGACCGTGGACCAGATGAACGCTGCGGCGCCGACCGACTCCTCGCCGATGCCGCGCAGCGGGTCGACGACCGTCATGGGGAGCTTCACCACGGCGTAGTCGGGGTGCAGGACGACCAGTTCGAGCGGGGGGACCTTGTTCAGGGGTATGCCCTCGATGCCGGTCAGGACCATCGCGGCCACCGTCTCCGGCTTGATCTTCGTGAACATGCCGCCCATGCCGAGCTCGTCACCGCCGAGTTCTTCGGGGCGCATCGAAATGGGCACGCGGGCGGCGGTCGCGCCGTCCGGGGCACCGAAGTATTTGTAGGTCACCCCGCCCACCCGGCCACTCCTGGTCTCCGCCCGGTCCCGCTCCGTCTCGCCCCGTGCCAAGGCCTCCGCCTCGGCCGCTTCCGCCTCGCGCCGGTGCTTGCCGATCCGCCGGGCACGCCGCGGACCCAGGCCGTCGGTCCCCTCGCCCAGTCCGCCACCGCGATGCATATCTCCACCCGACTGCTTTTCCAGGGCGCCCGCCCCTGCTTTTCTAGGCCTCGCGGCCCCCGCCGCGCAACCCGATCATCGTGTCAGTGACCTCCCCCACGGTCACCGGCTAAAACGTGGAGTGAAACACCTGTCCGCAGGATGTCCGAAGCCTCTGACACCATGGTTCATGTGAGCTTCCCGTATAGCGCCCCAGTTTCGCAGACTCTCTTCGACCGTGCGGCGGCCGTGACGCCCGGCGGTGTGAACTCTCCCGTGCGCGCTTTCCGCGCCGTGGGCGGTACGCCCCGCTTCATGGTGTCCGGTACCGGTCCGTACCTCACGGACGCCGACGGCCGTGAGTACGTCGACCTCGTCTGCTCGTGGGGGCCGATGATCCTCGGCCACTCCCACCCCGATGTGATCGCCGCCGTCCAGGAGGCCGTCTCGCACGGCACGTCCTTCGGCACGCCCGGCGAGGGCGAGGTCGCGCTCGCCGAGGAGATCGTCGCGCGCATCGCGCCCGTCGAGCAGGTGCGGCTCGTCTCCAGCGGCACGGAGGCGACGATGTCCGCGATCCGCCTCGCCCGCGGTTTCACCGGCCGCGCCAAGGTGATCAAGTTCGCCGGGTGTTACCACGGTCACGTGGACGCGCTGCTCGCCGCCGCCGGGTCCGGCGTCGCGACCCTCGGGCTTCCTGACACCCCTGGAGTCACCGGCGCCCAGGCGGGCGACACCATCGTCGTTCCGTACAACGACCTCGAAGCGGTGCACGAGGCGTTCCACACGTACCCCGGTGAGATCGCGTGTGTGATCACGGAGGCGTCGCCGGGCAACATGGGCGTGGTGCCGCCGGGGCCCGGGTTCAATGAGGGCCTCAAGGCCGCGTGTGCGAAGAACGGCGCGCTGTACATCTCGGACGAGGTGATGACCGGCTTCCGTACGTCGAAGGCGGGCTGGTTCGGCGTCGACGGTGTGCGGCCCGACCTGATGACGTTCGGCAAGGTCATGGGCGGCGGCTTCCCGGCCGCCGCTTTCGGTGGCCGGGCGGACGTCATGGAGCACCTCGCCCCGGTCGGTCCCGTCTACCAGGCGGGCACCCTGTCGGGGAACCCGATCGCGACGGCCGCGGGTCTCGCGCAGCTGCGGCTGCTCGACGACGCGGCGTACGACACGATCGACGCCGTCTCGGAGCAGCTGCGCGGTCTTGTCACCGAGGCGCTCTCCAAGGAGGGCGTGGCGCACCGGCTGCAGAACGCGTCGAACATGTTCTCCGTCTTCTTCACCGAGCGTGAGGTGCGGAACTACGACGACGCGAAGGCCCAGGAGTCGTTCCGCTTCACCGCGTTCTTCCACTCGATGCTGTCGCAGGGCGTGTATCTGCCGCCGTCGGCCTTCGAGTCCTGGTTCGTTTCCACCGCCCATGACGAGCGGGCGATCGAGCGGATCGCCGCGGCCCTGCCCTCGGCGGCGCGCGCGGCCGCCGAAGCCACTGAACCCACCACGGAGGCCACCGCATGAGCGCGGGCAGCGAGCTCACCGTCGTCCACGTGATGCGACACGGCGAGGTGGAGAACCCGGAGGGGATCCTTTACGGGCGCCTTCCCGACTACCACCTCTCCGAGCTGGGGCGGCAGATGGCCGACCGGGTCGCCGAGCACCTCGCCCCGCGTGACATCACGCATGTGGTGTCCTCGCCCCTGGACCGTGCGCAGGAGACGGCGACGCCGATCGCCAAGGTGCAGGGCCTGGATCTGGCGACGGACGGGCGGCTCATCGAGGCGGGCAACGTCTTCGAGGGCAAGACCTTCGGCGTCGGCGACGGCGCGCTGAAGAACCCGGAGAACTGGAAGCACCTGTTCAACCCGTTCAAGCCGTCCTGGGGCGAGCCGTACGTCGAGCAGGTCGTGCGGATGATGGGCGCCCTGGACGCGGCGAAGGACGCGGCCCGCGGGCATGAAGCGGTGTGCGTCAGTCATCAGTTGCCGATCTGGATCGTGCGGAGCTTCGTGGAGAAGCGGCGGCTTTGGCACGACCCGCGCAAGCGGCAGTGCACGCTGGCCTCGCTGACGACGTTCACGTACCGCGGCGACAAGATCGTGTCGGTGGGGTACACCGAGCCCGCGCGGGATCTCGTGCCCGCGCATCTCCTCGCCGGTGCCAAGCCGGTGAAGGGGAAGGCGAAGGCGTTCGGCGCATAAGCGCTCCGCTGGTATTGCCGTCGATTGTCTGCGGCGTCGTCGTGGCTGGGCGCGCAGTTCCCCGCGCCCCTTCGGGGCGCCCACGCCAGGTAATCGGCTGGCGACTGTATGTCCGTTCTCGGTAAAAGACACTCAATATGTGTCTACTTGTCGGAACCCCATTGTTCGTCGCGCCCTCTAACGGGGCGTCCCTCATGCATGGATGCGTGCAGGGCTGCAGGGCGCGACGAATGGGGATGGAATGCGCGACATCAGTCGCAGGGGAATGCTCGGCCTCGGAGTCGGGACCGCAGCCGCTTTGGGACTTGCCGGCTGCGGCACGGGCGGCGGCAGTCATTCGGCCGGTTCCGCGGGGAAGGGCAGCGACGGTCAGGGCGGCGACAAGCACCCGGCGAAGCCGATCGGTGACGGCTCGACCTCGTACACGGGGAAGCAGCCGCATCAGCCGGGCAAGCCCGTCCCCCTGCAGCCGGGTGAGACGCCCCCGCAGTTCGTGATCTTCTCCTGGGACGGCGCGGGCGAGGTCGGCAACGGTCTCTTCCCGCGTTTCCTGAAGCTGGCCGAGGACCACGACGCGAAGATGACGTTCTTCCTGTCCGGGCTCTATCTCCTGCCCGAGTCCAAGAAGCGGCTCTACAAGCCGCCGAACAACGCGGTCGGCGCATCCGACATCGGTTATCTCACCGACGGTCACATCAAGGAGACGCTGAAGTACGTCCGTCAGGCCTGGCTCGAAGGGCATGAGATCGGCACACACTTCAACGGGCACTTCTGCGCGGGCAGTGGAACGGTCGCCAACTGGACTCCCGCGCAATGGCAGAGCGAAATCGACCAGGCCACCTCCTTCGTCAAGGAATGGCGCACGAATACCGGCTGGACCGATCTGCCGTCGCTGCCTTTCGACTACGACAAGGAACTCGTCGGCGGCCGCACCCCCTGCCTCCTCGGCCAGGACAATCTGCTGCCGACGGCGAAGAAGCTCGGCTGGCGTTACGACGCCTCGTCGCCCGGCGGCCGTCAGCGCTGGCCCCAGAAGAAGATGGGCGTCTGGGATCTGCCGCTGCAGGCGATGCCGTTCCCCGGGCACTCCTTCGAGGTCCTGTCCATGGACTACAACATCCTGGCCAACCAGTCGCAGAACTCCACGAAGGCGCCGCCGGCCAACTACCCGGGCTGGCGCAAGCAGGCCACCGAGTCCTACATCGCCGGGTTCAAGCGGGCCTACGAGACCAACCGCGCGCCGTTCTTCATCGGCAACCACTTCGAGGAGTGGAACGGCGGCATCTACATGGACGCCGTCGAGGAAGCCCTGAAGCACATCGCGGGCAAGAAGGACGTACGCCTGGTCTCGTTCCGGCAGTTCGTCGACTGGCTCGACGTGCAGGACCCGAAGGTGCTCGCCGACCTGCAGGGCCTTGAGGTCGGCACGGAGCCCACGGGTGGCTGGAAGGGACTCGGAAAGGCCGTCTGAAATGGGACTTTCCGCAACCCCGGGGGGTGCGGAAGATCCCCGAAACAGACATGCGAAACTTTTCACATGAGTGCCGCCTGCCGCGCCCCCCACAGCACGAACCGCAGCCGTAGCCGCAGCCGCGCCGCCCTTCTGGGCGCTGGGGCCGCGGTCGCCGCGCTGACCCTGTCGGCGTGCAGCTCCGGCGGCACGTCCGGTGGCTCCGGGAACACCAACTTCGTCACCGGCTCCGACGGCATCGCCACGGCCGGCAAGGGCGAACGCCAGGACGGGCCGAAGCTCGAGGGGGAGACCCTCACGGGCAAGCACCTCGACGTCGCCGACTACAAGGGCAAGGTCGTCGTCCTGAACGTCTGGGGCTCCTGGTGCTCCCCCTGCCGGGCCGAGGCGCCGAACTTCGCGAAGGTCTCCAAGGACCTCGAGGGCAAGGGCGTGCAGTTCGTCGGGATCAACACCCGCGATCCGCAGAAGGGCCCGGCGCTCACGTTCGAGAAGGAGTGGAAGATCTCCTACCCGAGCCTGCACGACCCGATGGGCAAGCTGATGCTGCGCTTCCCCAAGGGCACGATGAACCCGAAGTTCATCCCCTCCACGATCGTCCTCGACCGCGAGGGAAAGATCGCGGCTCGCTCGCAGCAGGCGCTCAACGAAGAGAAGCTGCGCAAGATGATCGACCCGCTGATCGCGGAGAAGTGATCTCCTCGTGATGTCCACTCTCGCCGCCGTCGGCGAAGCGAACCAGACCGTCATGAACGGGGCGCTCCTCCTCGCGCTGCCCGTGGCCGTACTCGGCGGGCTCGTCTCCTTCTTCTCGCCGTGCGTGCTGCCGCTCGTGCCGGGCTATCTGTCGTACGTCACCGGGGTCGGCGGCACCGACCTGGCGGAGGCCAAGCGGGGACGGATGGCCGCCGGGGCCGGTCTCTTCGTGCTCGGCTTCACCGCCGTCTTCGTCTCCACCGGCGCGCTCTTCGGGTACGTCGGGCAGAACCTGCAGGAATACCAGGACGTCATCACCAAGGTGCTCGGCGTGGTGATGATCGCCCTCGGCATCTTCTTCATGGGGCTCATGCCCTGGCTCTCCCAGCGGGAGTTCCGCTTCCACAAGAAGCCCGCCGCCGGGCTCGCGGGCGCTCCGGTGCTCGGCGCGCTGTTCGCCGTGGGCTGGGCGCCCTGCGTGGGGCCGACGCTCACGTCCGTCAACTCCCTGGCCCTCGACCAGGGGAGCGCGGGGCGCGGCGCCATACTGAGCGTCGCGTACTGCCTGGGACTCGGGCTGCCGTTCATCCTGGCGGCCATCGCCTTCCGCAAGGCGCTCGGCGCGTTCAGCTGGGTGAAGAAGCACTACGTCTGGGTGATGCGCATCGGCGGCATCATGATGATCGCGACCGGGCTGCTTCTTGTCACCGGCGTATGGGACAGCATCGTGCAGCAGATGCAGGTCTGGTCCAACGGCTACACGGTGGGGATCTGATCCATGAGCAAGACCGAAGCCCCTGAAGAGCGCCCTGAAGAGCAGAGCGACCGCGACCTGGGTGCCGCCGGCGCCCAGCTGTCCACCGCCCCCGTGGACCGGGCGATGCCCGGCTCCTTCGGCGGCCGGCGTACCCCCGGAGTCGCCGGGTGGCTCGTCTGGACCGGCCGCGAAGTCGTCGGCTGGGTCCGGTGGATGTGGCGGCAGCTGACCTCGATGCGGGTCGCGCTGCTCCTGCTGCTCCTGCTCTCGCTCGGCGCGATCCCGGGCTCGCTGATCCCGCAGACCAGCATCGACGAGCTGAAGGTCGCGGACTTCAAGAAGACGCACTCCACGCTCGGGCCGATCTACGAGAAGTTCCAGCTGTTCGACGTCTACAGCTCCGTGTGGTTCTCGGCGATCTACATCCTTCTCTTCATCTCCCTCATCGGCTGCATCGTGCCCCGCACCTGGCAGTTCGTCGGCCAGCTGCGCGGGCGCCCGCCGGGCGCCCCCAAGCGGCTCGACCGGCTGCCCGCGTACACCACGTGGCGCACCGAGGCCGAGCCCGAGCAGGTGCACGAGGCGGCGCTCGGTCTGCTCAAGGGGCGGCGCTTCCGCGCGGACCTCACGGCCGCCAAGGGGGGTGCGGGAGAGTCCGTCACCGCGGAGAAGGGCTACCTGCGTGAGGCGGGCAACCTCTTCTTCCACATCTCCCTGATCGTGCTCCTGGTGGCCTTCGCCGTCGGCGCCCTGTTCAAGTCCGAGGGCGGCAAGCTCATCGTCCAGGGGGACGGGTTCTCCAACACCCTCACTCAGTACGACAACTTCAAGTCCGGCAACCTCTTCAACACCGACGACCTGGCGCCGTTCAGCTTCAAGCTGGACAGCTTCGAGTCGACGTTCGAGAGGAAGGGCCCCGAGAAGGGGACGGCCCGCACCTACCGGGCGAACGTCACCTACAGCGAGGGCATCGACGGGCCCGAGAAGAAGCAGGCCATCGAGGTCAACAAGCCGCTCGAGGTCGACGGCTCGAAGGTCTACCTCATCGGCCAGGGCTACGCGCCGACCGTCACCGTGCGCGACGGAAAGGGCAAGGTCGTCAGCAGGCAGTCCACGCCACTGCTGCCGATCGACTCCAACGGCACGGCCACCGGCGCGATCAAGATCCTCGACGGCTACCGCGACAAGAACGGCAAGAAGGAACAGCTCGGCTTCAACGCCTTCTTCGTGCCGACGTTCGCGGGCGAGGGCCACGGCCAGATGTTCTCCCAGTTCCCCGCCCTGGACTACCCCGTGCTCGCGCTGTCCGCGTACCACGGAAGCCTCGGCGTGGACTCCGGTCTGCCGCAGAACGTGTACCAGCTGGACACCAGCAAGATGACGAAGTTCGAGGACTCCAAGGGCGAGCTCCTCAAGAAGCGGATGGTGCCCGGCGAGACGATGAAGCTGCCGAACGGTGCCGGCTCGATCACCTTCGAGAAGGACATCAAGCGCTGGGCGACCTTCCAGATCTCCCAGCAGCCCGGCAGCATGTGGGCGCTCGTCGGAGCGATCTCCGCCATCGTCGGCCTCGCCGGATCGCTGTTCATCCAGCGCCGCCGCGTGTGGGTGCGGGCCGTCCGGGGCGCCGACGGCGTCACCGTCGTCGAGATGGCCGGGCTCGGCCGCAGCGAGTCCGCCAAGCTGCCCGAAGAGCTGGGCGACCTCGCGGCACACCTTCACGAGAAGGCGCCGAGCGCGCCCGACCCAGACCATGCCGATCATGCTGATGCCGAGCATGCCGACTCCACCCCCCAAGTTGTTCCTGCCGAAGGGGCTGAGAAGTGAATCTCGCCACCACCCTCGCCGCCGAACCGAACGAGAACCTCGCGAGCATCAGCAATGTGCTGGTCTACTCCGCGATGGCCGTCTATCTCCTTGCCTTCTTCGCGCACATGGCGGAGTGGATCCTCGGCAGCCGCAGCAAGGTCGGCCGCACGGCCGCCGCGCTGACCACCCGGAGCGAGGCTGCTGCCAAGGCGCCCGCCGTCACCGTCAAGGCCAAGGGCGGCACCGCCGTCCTGGACCGCCCCAAGTCCGCCCCCAAGGTCGTCACCCGCTCCGTCACCGGAACCCGTGACGTACCGGATGGTCCCGGTGCTTCGGCAGGTGACGAGAAGGGCGACCTCTACGGCCGTATCGCCGTGTCCCTCACCGTGCTCGCGTTCCTCGTGGAGTTCGGCGGTGTGCTCACCCGCGCGCTCTCGGTGCAGCGGGCGCCGTGGGGCAATATGTACGAGTTCAACCTGACGTTCTCCACCATGGCCGTCGGTGTGTACCTCGTGCTCATGGCACTGAAGAAGAACGTCGGCTGGCTCGGCCTTCCGCTGGTCACCACGGTCCTCCTCGACCTCGGTCTCGCCGTCACCGTCCTGTACACGGCCAGCGACCAGCTGGTGCCCGCCCTCCACTCGTACTGGCTGTGGATCCACGTCTCCACCGCGATCTTCTGCGGTGCGACGTTCTACCTGGCCGGCGTCGCGACGATCCTTTACCTCTTCCGCGACTCCTACGAGAACAAGCTGGCCTCCGGCGGACAGCCCGGCCGCTTCGCGACCTCCGTCCTGGAGCGCCTCCCGGCCGCGACCACGCTCGACAAGTTCTCGTACCGCGTGAACGCCGCGGTCTTCCCGCTGTGGACGTTCACGATCATCGCGGGCGCGATCTGGGCGGGCGACGCGTGGGGCCGCTACTGGGGCTGGGACCCCAAGGAGGTCTGGTCCTTCATCACCTGGGTCGCCTACGCCTGCTACCTGCACGCGCGCGCGACCGCGGGCTGGAAGGGCCGCAAGGCCGCCTACCTGGCCCTGATCGCCTTCGGCTGCTGGCTGTTCAACTACTACGGCGTGAACATCTTCGTCACCGGCAAGCACTCGTACGCAGGGGTCTGAGCCCTCATACCGTCATCGCCTCTTGAGGCCAGGCCGGTTCCCGTGACCCAGGTCACGGGAACCGGCCTTTGCCGTCCTCGTCGGTGACCTCCTGTTCGAGTCGCTGATGCCGCCCGAGCAGGCCGCCGCCCTCTACCTCGCCGCGTCGAAGATCCCTGGTGTCGAGCTGATCTTCGACAAGAAGACCAAGGAGTTCCTGGGCGAGCGGCAGGTCGCGGTCGAGGATCTGCCCACCGGCTTCAAGGAGGGCACCGTCACCGGCCGCAGTGCGGTCCTGGAGCGTGTGGTCGTCGACAAGGCGGGCCAGCGCCCGTAAGTACGCGCAAGGGGTGCGGAACGGGGTGTACCGGGCGAGGCTTGGGCCATGACGGTGACGATCGGGCAGGGCACGAGCAGGACGGAGCGCTCCACCGGTACCGGGGGGCCGATCCAGCACCTCCACCACGAGCTCCGTCTTCCCCACCCTGTGGAAAGAGTCTGGGCCGCGGTGGCCACCCCGGAGGGGCTTCCGGGGTGGCTTGCCGCCGCCGACGTGTTCGAGCCGCGGCTCGGCGGTGCGGTCACGCTGCGCTGGCTCAACGGGGACGAGTCGGCCACGCACTCCGGGCACATCACCGCGTGGGACCCGGAGCGGGTCGCCGAGTACACGATCGACCTGCACGGACGGTGCCGCTTCCACCTGGAGGCGGCCGACGGCAAGGCAGGGACGACCCTCCGCTTCACCAATGAGTTCGACGGTGACGACGAGCTGCGGCTCGACTGCCTCGCCGGCTGGCACAACCACTTCGAGTTCCTCGTCGACGCGCTCGACGGGCGGCCGAAGGACTGGTCGGCGTGGAGCCTGGACCGATGGCGCGAGCTGCGCGAGTCGTACGCGAGGAGCGAGTGATCAGCCCAGGGTGATCGAGTCCAGCTTCGCCCGCAGATACGTGTGCGAGTCCACCGGCTCGTACGCCACCCGCCCCACCGGCGCGGGCACCGACTCCACGAGCGTGCCCGGCGTGCACTCGCCGAAGTAGACCAGGGACATCAGTTCCTCGGCCGGTGCGTCGGCCGGCGGCGGCAGCACCCGGTGGCGGCCCGAGCGCCAGCGATCGCCGGTCCAACGGGCCATCAGATCCCCGATGTTGACGGTGAAGGCGTCCGGGTCGTACGGGGCGTCCTGCCAGCCGTCCTCGTCGGTGAAGACCTGGAGTCCGCCCTTGCCCGCCTGCCGGTCGAGCACGGTGACCGTGCCGAAGTCGGTGTGCGGGCCGATGCGGAACTGGCCGGGCTGCGGCTCCCCGACGACCTCCGTACCCGGGTACCAGTTGATGTTGAAGCCGTACGTCGGGTGGCTCATGTGCCGCGTGAAGAAGTCGGGCCGCTCGCCCAGTGCCTCGCCGAGGAGGGTGAGGAGCTGGTCGGTGAGCTTCTCCATCCGGGCCAGGTAGGCCGAGCAGAGAGCCCTCAGTCCGGATGCCTCCGGCGGCCAGACATTCGGTTCGTACCACTCGGCGTTGACGGACGGGTCGTCGAAGGGGCGCTCGGTCGCGAAGGTCAGGGACTCCTTGAGATCGGGCGGGGTCTTGGTCCCCTCCGCGTAGCCGTTGGCCTCGGCGCCGGGGCCGAGCCAGCCGCGCCCGCCGACCTTCGCGGCGTACGGCTCCTTGACCGATGCGGGGAGTACGAAGAACGCGCGGGCCGATGCTCTGAGGCGTGTGCGCAGGGACGGGTCCACGCCGTGGCCGGTCACCAGCAGGAACCCGGCCGTCCGCAGTGCGCGGTCGACGGTCCGCGCGACGGCGGCACGGGCCGCCGGGCCGCCCGAGAGCCACGGCTCCAGATCGATGGTGGGGATGCGGGGCTCGCCCCTGCCGGGCTCTCCCGAGGAGGTCGTCATGCTCTTCACTGTCCTCCCGGACAGGCCGAGAAGTCAGCCCGCCACCCGCAGCAGCAGCTTCCCCGTGCTAGTGCGCGCCCCCATCAGGCGATGTGCCTCCGCCGCGTCCGCCAGCGGGAACTCCGCCGTCACGGGCAGCCGCACCGTTCCGTCGGCCACCTTCGCGAAGGCCCGTGCGGCGACCTCGCGCAGGGCGTCGGGCGCCGACTTGGCGAGGGAGAGGATCGAGAAGCCGGAGACGCCGAGCCCCGTCCCGTACAGCTCAGGCTGGCCCACCTGCCACGGCGGGGCCGAGCTCGCGTTGCCGAAGGAGACGAGCCGCCCGAAGACGGCGAGCGCCGCGAGGCCGCCGCGGAAGACGTCGCCGCCGACCGGGTCGAGGGCGAGGTCCACCCCGCGGCCACCGGTGGCCGCACGCACCTCGGCGGCGAAGCCGTCCCCGGAGCGCGCGGAGTCCCCGGAGTCACCGGAGCCGCCGACGAACACCTCGTCGTACCCGTGCTCCAGCGCGTACTTCGCCTTGGCCTCGCTCGACACGACGCCGTACACCGCGCCCGCGCCGCCCGCCTTCGCCAACTGGCCCACCACCGTGCCGATTCCGCCGGCCGCCCCCTGCACGAGGACGCTCTCGCCCGCACGCAGCCGGCCCACCTCGTGGAGCAGCGCGTGCGCGGTGGGCAGGACCGTGGGCAGGGTGGCGGCCGTGCGCAGGTCCACGCCGTCCGGCAGGGCGAACACCGTCGTCGCGTCGGCGAGCGCGACCTCCGCGTACGCCCCGCCGTCGGTGAGCGCGGCGACCTCCTGGCCGACCTCGAACCCCTCGACGCCCGCGCCGAGCGCCCGGACGTGGCCGGAGACCTCGAGGCCCGGCACGTAGGGGAGCGAGGGCACGCGGTAGCCCTCGCCCCGCGCCTTGAGGTCGGCGAAGTTCACGCCGGTGTAGGCGACGTCGACAGTGATCTGGCCGGGGCCGGGCTCGGGGGTGCTCGTGTCCACCACCTTCAGGACCTCGGGGCCGCCGTACTCCTGGAGCTGGATCGCGCGCATGGTGGGCATGGGAGACATGGGCGAGCACCCTTCGAGTGTTCAACGGAAAGCGAACACTCGGGAGTGTATGGTTTTCGTCGAACACTCGGCAAGTGGTTGTGGGAGGAGCGGTCGTCGTGGCGAACACTCACCACCGCGCGGCGCCGGTGCACGTCCACCCGGACGAGGTGCCCGTACTGACCGCGCTCACCGCGCTGGCCGATCCCGTACGCATCGAACTGGTACGGGAGTTGGCGTCGTCCCCCGACTGGACCCGCGCCTGCGGCAGCTTCGACGTGCCCGTCGGCAAGGCGGCGCTGAGCCATCACTTCGGGGTGCTGAGGTCGGCGGGGCTCGTCGAGCAGCGGGACGAGGGGCCGCGTCGGGTCAACCGGCTCCGCCGGGAGGAGTTCGAGGCGCGCTTCCCCGGGCTGCTCGCACTGGTCCTGCGGCCCGACTAGTCGGCGCCGATGTCCTCGCGCCACAGCTCCGGCCGCGCCGCGACGAAGTCCGTCATCATCGCCGCGCACGCGGGATCGTCGAGGACCACGATCTCCACGCCGTGCTCCGCCAGCCAGTCGTGCCCGCCGTGGAACGTCCGCGCCTCGCCCACGACCACCCGCGAGATCCCGAACTGCCGCACCAGGCCGCTGCAGTACCAGCAGGGCGAGAGGGTCGTGACCATAGTCGTCCCGCGATACGTGCGCTGGCGCCCCGCGTCCCGGAACGCCGACGTCTCCGCGTGCAGGGACGGATCGCCGTCCTGGACACGGCGGTTGTGCCCGCGCCCCAGCAGGGCGCCGTCCGCGCCGTAGAGCGCCGCGCCGATCGGGATGCCGCCCTCCGCGAGCCCCTGCCGGGCCTCATCGACAGCGGTCGTGAGCCACGCGCGGGCCTGTTCCTGATCCATGTACGCACCCTTCCTCTTCTGCGGGTCATCGGCGGGGCCATCGTCCCCGCCGATGACCCCATCGGCAGGACGCCCCACTGGCCCGTGGACCAGCACATACGCCCGCTCGTAGCTTCAGGGCATGAACTCCATGACCTCAGAGAACAAGGGCACGGCCCAGCTCACCGCCGCGATGGTGCTCTCCGGCACCCTCGGGATCTTCGTCGTCGAGTCGGGCGCGTCGGCCTTCAACGTCGTGTTCTTCCGCGTCCTTTTCGGCGCCATCGCCCTGGGCGCCTACGCCTTCGCCCGCGGCTACTTCCGCGACCACGGCATCACACCGAAGAAGCTCGGACTCGCCGCGCTCGGCGGCGCGTTCATCGTCTTCAACTGGGTGTTCCTCTTCAAGGCCTACGAGGCGACCTCGATCTCCCTGGCCACCGTCGTCTACCACACGCAGCCGTTCCTGCTCGTGCTGCTCAGCGCGGTCATCTTCCGCGAGCGGCTGACCAGGCATCAACTCATGTGGCTCGCCACCGCGTTCGCCGGCCTCGTGCTCGTCTCCGGGGTGCGCCCCGGCGACCTCGGCTCGCTCACCGGGATCGGCTTCGCGCTCCTGGCCGCGCTGCTCTACGGCCTCTCGACTCTCGTCACCAAGCGCATCACCGGCGTACGCCCGCACCTCATCGCCCTCGTCCAAGTCCTCGTCGGAATCCCGCTGTTGCTGCCCTTCGCCGACTTCGGCGCGATGAGCGGCACGGGCACCGGATGGGCCTGGCTTGTCGGACTCGGCGTCATCCACACCGGGCTGATGTACGTCCTGATGTACGCGGCGTACGCGAAGCTGCCCACCGCCAAGATCGCCGTACTCGCCTTCACGTACCCGGCGGTCGCGATGGTCGCCGACTGGGCCGTCTACGGACACCACATCGGGCTCGTCCAGGCGCTCGGCGTACCGCTGATCGTCCTCGCGAGCCTGAAGGTCAACCGTGCCAAGTCACCGAAGACTGTCGCTACTTCGCCGTCTCCGCTGCCTGCTCCCGCACCAGCCGTACCGACTGGTCGATGAACAGCCGCACATGCGAGGGCAGCCGCTTCCCCGAGCGCCACGCGAGCTGCGTGTGCAGCGCGAACGGCGGCTCCCACGGCAGCGCGACGAGCACCCCCGATGCCAGCTCGTCGCGCACCGCCATCCGCGGCAGGAGTGCCACCCCGAGGCCACCGGCGACACCCCGCTTGGTGGCCTCGATCGTGCCGAACTCCATGAAGGGCGGCGGGGCGCCGTTGCGCATCCGCAGCTCGTCCTCGAACAGGTCGCGGTAGGGGCAGCCCGGTTCCGTGCCGACCAGTTGCACCGCCGCCAGATCGCCCGTGGCGAGCGAGTCGCCCCCGTGTCCGGCCAGCGGATGTGTCGGCGCGCAGACCAGGACCAGCGGCTCCTGGGCGAGGACCTCGGTCTCCAGGCCCGCGTGCGCGGTCTCCCGCTCCATCAGGAACCCGACGTCGTACGTCCCCTGCCGCAGCGCATGGCGAGTCTCGTCGCCCAGGGTGGGGCGCAGGGAGAGCTGCACCTTCGGGTAGCGGTGGTGGAAGAGTTCGAGCAGCGGGGGCAGGCGGTAGGACGTCAGCGACTCCATCGTGCCGACCGCGATGGCGCCGCTCGGCTCGCCGGCGTCGACGACCTCGGCCCGCGCCTCTTCCGTCAGCTCGATGATCTGCCGGGCGTAGGGGAGCAGGCGCTCACCCGCCTCCGTCAGGCGGATGCGGCTGCCGAGCCGGTCGAAGAGCTCGGTGCCGAGCGAGGACTCCAGGGAGCGGATCTGGCTGGTGACGCTGGACTGGGCGTACTTCAGCTCGGCCGCGGCCTGCGTGAAGCTGAGTACGGACGCGACCTTTTCGAAGGTGACGAGCAGCCGCAGTTCCATCATCAGCTCTCCGTGCCTCTGTCCCGCTTTTCCTCGTCCGGGTCCTCGTCCCTGAGGGACTTCAGGAACTCGGGGTTGTCGTCCGGCGCCACCCACTGTCCGCCGCGCCCGGGACGCGTGACACCCCCGGCGGCAGGCGTCTTGCGCACCTTGCCCGTGACGAACCAGGCGATCGGGCCGAGGAGAACCTCGCCGAAGAGCAGCACGATGATGACCCAGACCACCTTCGGCAGATGCCTGATCTCCTTCTCCGGAGTGTTCAGGACATCGATGAAGGCATAGATCCACACGGCCAGGACCAGCAGGAACGGCAGATACCTGAGCATGATTGCGCGATTCCCCAAGCGACGAAGGAAGGGCGGCGTGCGAACCCCGGTGACCCGGCCAGGGTAGCCGGTGACCGATACTTGACCGCATGGCTTATGACGATCTTCGCTCCCTGCTCCGTGCACTGGAGCGCGAGGGCGATCTCAAGCGCATCAAGGCCGAGGTCGATCCGTATCTGGAGGTCGGCGAGATCACCGACCGGGTGCAGAAGTCCGGCGGCCCCGCGCTCCTCTTCGAGAACGTCAAGGGCTCGGCGATGCCCCTCGCGATGAATGTGTACGGGACGGACCGCCGCCTCCTGAAGGCGCTCGGCCTGAAGTCGTACGGCGAGATCAGCGAGAAGATCGGCGGCCTCCTCAAGCCCGAGCTGCCGCACGGCTTCGTCGGCGTGCGCGAGGCCTTCGGGAAGCTCGGCGCCATGACGCACGTACCGCCGAAGAAGGTGAAGTCCGACAACGCGCCCGTGCAGGAGGTCGTCCTCACCGGCGACGACGTCGACCTGGAGAAGCTGCCCGCGCTCTTCACCTGGCCCGAGGACGGCGGCTCCTTCTTCAACCTGGGCCTGACCCACACCAAGGACCCGGACACCGGCGTCCGCAACCTCGGTCTGTACCGCCTCCAGCGCCACGACAAGCGCACCATCGGCATGCACTGGCAGATCCACAAGGACAGCCGCAACCACTACCAGGTGGCCGCCCGAAGGGGCGAGAAGCTGCCGGTCGCGATTGCCTTCGGCTGTCCGCCCGCCGTCACGTACGCGTCCACGGCCCCGCTGCCCGGCGACATGGACGAGTACATGCTGGCCGGGTTCATCCAGGGCAAGCGCGTGGAGATGGTCGACTGCAAGACGGTCCCGCTCCAGGTTCCTGCCCATGCAGAGGTCGTCATCGAGGGCTGGCTGGAGCCGGGCGAGATGCTCCCGGAGGGCCCCTTCGGCGACCACACCGGCTTCTACACGCCGCAGGAGGACTTCCCCGCCCTGAAGATCGACTGCGTGACGATGCGGAAGCGTCCGCTGCTCCAGTCGATCGTGGTCGGCCGCCCGCCGACCGAGGACGGTCCGCTGGGAAGGGCGACCGAGCGCTTCTTCCTGCCGCTCCTCAAGGTGATCGTCCCGGACATCGTGGACTACCACCTGCCGGAGTCCGGCGGTTTCCACAACTGCGCGATCGTCTCGATCGACAAGAAGTACCCGAAGCACGCGCAGAAGGTCATGCACGCCATCTGGGGCGCGCACATGATGTCGCTGACCAAGCTGATCGTGGTCGTGGACAAGGATTGCGACGTCCACGACCTGCACGAAGTGTCCTGGCGCGCGCTCGGCAACACCGACTACGCGCGCGACCTGACGGTGGCCGAGGGTCCCGTCGACCACCTCGACCACGCCTCCTACCAGCAGTTCTGGGGCGGCAAGGCGGGCATCGACGCGACGAAGAAGCTGCCCGAAGAGGGATACACCCGGGACGGGGGCTGGCCGAACATGGTCGAGTCCGACCCGGAGACGGCGTCGAAGGTCGACCGCCGCTGGAAGGAGTACGGGCTCTAAAGATGAGTGCTGATTCAGCGACTCCGGAACTCTTCGGGCCCGAGCCCGCCCCGCCCGGCAAGGTCAAGGCGTTCCTGCGCCTCGTCATGATCGAGCACTCGGTCTTCGCCCTGCCCTTCGCCTACATCGCCGCGCTGACCGCGATGTTCCAGCTGGACGAGAACATCCACTGGGGCAGGCTGCTCCTGGTCACCATCTGCATGGTCGGCCTGCGGACGTTCGCCATGGCCGCCAACCGGATCATCGACCGGGAGATCGACGCCCGTAACCCGAGGACCGCCCACCGCGAGCTCGTCACGGGCGCGGTCTCGGTGAAGTCCGCGTGGACGGGCGCGCTCATCGCGGTCGTCATCTTTCTCGGCTCGGCCGCCCTGCTCAACCCGCTCTGCCTCGCCCTCGCGCCCATCGCGGTGATCCCGATGGTGGTCTATCCCTACGGCAAGCGGTTCACGAACTTCCCGCAGGCGATCCTGGGCCTCGCCCAGGCCATGGGTCCGGTCGGCGCCTGGATCGCGATCACCGGCGAGTGGTCCTGGCAGGCCGTCATCCTCGGGCTCGCGGTCGGCGTCTGGATCGGCGGCTTCGACCTGATCTACGCCTGCCAGGACGTGGAGACGGACCGTGAGGTCGGCGTGATGTCGGTGCCCGCGCGGTTCGGCATCCCGGCTGCCATCTGGGGCGCGCGCGGCTGTCATCTGACGACCACGGCGCTGTTCGTCTGGTACGCGGCTGCCACCGACGCGGGGGCGTTCCTCTGGCTCGGACTCGCGGTCGTGGCGGGCGCGTTCGTCTACGAGCACTCCATCGTGAAGCCGCATGACCTCTCGCGGCTCAACCGCGCCTTCTTCCAGGTCAACGGCTTCATCGGCATCGCGCTCTTCGTCTGCGCCCTGCTCGATCTGCTGGTGCGCGGCCTGACCGTCTAGGCTCACAGCGTGAAGCCAGGAGATACGCAGCGTAAGCCTTGGATCGTGGGGGTTTCCGGTGCCTCGGGGACCCCGTACGCCGCCGCCGTACTGCGGGCGCTGCTCGCGGCGGGGGAGAGCGTGGACCTGGTGGTCTCGCGTGCCTCGCGGCTCACGATCCTCGACGAGACGGGCATCGCCTTCCGGGACGCGCACTGGCAGGAGGACCTGCGGGAGTGGCTCGGGCGCGGCGCCGACGGGAAGCCGGGGACCTTCGACGTTCCGGTGGAGAACGTGCGCTATTGGGCGGCCGGGGATCTGGCCGCCGGTCCTTCGTCCGGGTCGTACGCGACCAAGGGGATGCTGATCGTGCCCGCGTCCACGGCGTGCGTGGCCGGGGTGGCGCTCGGGCTCTCGAAGGATCTGCTGCAGCGGTCGGCGAGCGTGACGCTCAAGGAAGGCCGACGGCTCGTGGTCTGCGTACGCGAGACGCCGCTGAACGGGCAGACGCTGAAGCACTTGGTGACGCTGGACGAGGCGGGCGCGGTCGTGCTGCCCGCCTCTCCGGCGTTCTACGCGGGGGCGACGCACATCCAGGATCTGGTGGACTTCGTCGCCGGGCGGACGCTCGACGCGGCAGGGGTGCCGCATCAGCTGTACCGCCGTTGGAAGGGAGAGCTCGGTTCGGGCTCCGCCCCTCCGGGGGACTAGCGCTTCTTGGCGGCGCGCGTCGTGCTGCGCTCGGCCTTGGGCGCGGTGGGCTTGTGGGCACGCGAGCGGTTGGCCAGATCCTGCAGCTCGCGCATCCGGGCGTAGGCCATCTCGATCGAGTACACGGTGTGACTCACTCCTGTTGGTTTGAAGAATCTCAGCCGTTCGGCCGAGATTCTGAAAGATTCACAGGGCTTAGACCCTGTTGCGCCTTAGATTCTACACATAGACTCGCGGTATCGCTGAATAATGAAAGGCATCGCACCTATGGACGCCGTGGACAGGCAGCTCATCCAGGCACTGCGCGAGAACGGCAGGGCCTCGTACGCCGAACTTGGCCGGCTCGTCGGCCTCTCCGGCCCGAGCGTCACGGACCGGATCAACCGCCTCGAAGCGGCGGGTGTCATCACCGGCTACCGCGCGACCGTGGACTCCGCGTCGCTCGGTCTGGGCGTCATCGCCCTCATCGGCATCTCCCTCTCGGACGCCGCCGACCACGAGGACGTGGCACGGCGCCTGAAGGACCTGCACGAGATCGAGGACTGCTGGTTCATCGCGGGCGACGACTCGTACATGCTCAAGGTGCGGGCCAGTGACGTGGACGGCCTGGAGAAGACGATCCGCAGGCTGAGCGGAACGAAGGGCGTCTCCAGGACGCGTACGACGATCGTGCTCTCCACGAAGTGGGAGAACAGGGTCGGGGAGCTGCCCGAAGAGGTCCAGGGGTGAAGGCGTACCGTGGGCGAGGCCTGATTTACGCAGACATTTAGAGCAGTCGGACAGACATGGAGAGGCGGCCGGGAATGGACGCTGGGCTCAAGCGCGAGCTGGAGGAGAAGGTCCGGGCCGGTGAGCGGCTGTCCCGCGAGGACGGCATCGCCCTCTACGACTCGGACGATCTCGCCTGGCTCGGCGGTCTCGCCCACGAGGTGCGCACGCGCAAGAACGGCGACGTCGTGCACTTCAACGTCAACCGCCACCTCAACATGACGAACGTGTGCACCGCGTCGTGCGCGTACTGCTCGTTCCAGCGCAAGCCGGGCGAGAAGGACGCGTACACGATGCGCATCGAGGAGGCCGTCCGCCTCGCCAAGGCGATGGAGGGCGAGAACCTCACCGAGCTGCACATCGTCAACGGCCTGCACCCCAACCTGCCGTGGCGGTACTACCCGCGTTCGCTGAGCGAGCTCAAGAAGGCGCTCCCGGACGTCTCCCTGAAGGCGTTCACGGCCACGGAGATCCACCACTTCGAGACGATCTCGGGGATGTCGGCGTCCGACATCCTCGACGAGCTGATCGAGGCGGGCCTGGAGTCGCTGACCGGCGGCGGCGCGGAGATCTTCGACTGGGAGGTCCGCCAGCACATCGTCGACCACCGCACCCACTGGGAGGACTGGTCGCGCATCCACCGGCTCGCGCACGAGAAGGGTCTCAAGACCCCGTGCACGATGCTGTACGGCCACATCGAGGAGCCCCGTCACCGGGTCGACCACGTGCTGCGCCTTCGTGAACTCCAGGACGAGACCGGCGGTTTCCAGGTCTTCATCCCGCTGCGCTACCAGCACGACTTCGTGGACATGAAGGACGGCAAGGTTCGCAACCGCCTCCAGGCGCGGACGACCATGGCGTCGGGCGCCGAGGCCCTGAAGACCTTCGCGGTCTCGCGGCTGCTCTTCGACAACGTCCCGCACGTCAAGGTCTTCTGGGTCATGCACGGCCTGCAGACCACGCAGCTCGCGCTGCAGCACGGCGCGGACGACATGGACGGCTCGGTCGTCGAGTACAAGATCACGCATGACGCGGACAACTTCGGTACGCCGAACAAGCTGACGCGGGACGACCTGCTCGACCTCATCCGCGAGGCGGGCTTCCGCCCGGTCGAGCGGAACACGCGCTACGAGTCGATCCGTGAGTACGAGGGTCCGGACCTGTCGCTCCGTGAGACGCCGCAGGCGATGCGGGTCTGACGTACGTCACGTACGTGTGAGGAGCGAGCCCCGGCCGTGAAGGCCGGGGCTCGCTGCGTTGTCCGGGATGCGAAACGCGTTTGAGGCGTGCGGGCGGTAATAGTTAACCTAGCCCCATGACGCTTACCTTCCGGCTGGACCCGGAGATCGATCCCGCCCTCCGCGACGGCGTCCTCGCCCTCTGGGCCGACGTGTCCAACGCCGGCGGAGCCGTCGGTTTCGTACCGCCCGTGACGGTCGAGGACATACGCCCCGAGTGGCTGAAGCGCCTGGCCCAGCTGAGCGAGGGGGACATCCGGCTGCTCGTCGGGTACGACGAGGACGGCGCCGTCGCCGCGACCACCTTCCTCGCGTACAACACGCACCGCCTGATGAAGCACTGGATCTGGCTGTACGTCGTGATGGTGCACCCCAAGCACCAGGGCAAGGGATACGGGCGCGACCTGATGGCCGCCGCGGCGGACGCCGCCCGCGGGATGGACGGGATCGACGCGATCCGGCTGACCTGCCGGGGCGGCACGGGAGTCGACCGGTTCTACGCGTCCTGCGGATACAAGGAGGTCGGGCGGGTGCCCGGCGCGATCCGTGTCGCCCCCGGTGACGACCGCGACGACATCACGATGCTGCTCCCGCTCGGCTGACCGTTCGCGGGAGGGGCTCGTCCAGCACGGGAGGGCTCACCCCCTTGCTGGACGTGACCCCTCCCGTGCTTCACTGGAGGGGCTCGTCCTACTCGGGCCTATTTCGGAACGGAAGAGTGGATTGACATGCTCCGCTACACGCTGATGCGCCTCGGGATCTTCGTGGGCTGCTTTTTCGCGGTCTGGGGACTTGTCTATGCCGGGGTCCTGCCGAAGGGCCTCGGGGACTCCAACCTCCTGTGGGTGCTGCTGCTCGCCCTCGTCGTCTCCGCGCCCATCAGCTTCGTGGTGCTGCGCAAGGAGCGGGACCGGGCGTCCATCCAGGTCGTGGAGCGCGTGGAGCGGACCAAGGCCAACCTGGAGGCGAACCGCACCCAGGAGGACCTCGCCGACGACGCCGCTCGCGCGCAGTCGTAAGTTTCGTCACAAAGACCTCAACCCCGGCACTGGAGCGGACGCTCCGGGCCGGGGTTTCGTGCGTCCCGAGGGGGACTCGGCCTCTGATTGGCCTCTTCTACCTCAAACAAGACCTTTGATGTTCTCAAAGTTCAAGTGTTAACGTGTTCGACATGAAGACAGCAGCCGCGCACCGCATCGCCATGAGCGTTCCGCTCGTGGCGCGCCTGCATGTCGATCTCTGCCGCTGCATGTCCGCGGCCTGTCGTTGCCGTCGTTGAGTTCTCGCTGAGACTCCTTGAACAGCGCGAGCGACAAGCACCAACTGACATCTGCACTGCAGCGGCGCCGTTACGGCCGTTCCGTCTGACCCCCTCGCGGTCGCCGCTCCCTCACATCCCCCCGCCATTACCCGGAGTGTGTCCGTGTCCGCGAAGTCCTCCGTATCCCCGGCCTCCGAGGCCGAGCAGCCGAAGTCCGGCTCCCGGATACCCAAGTTCCTCAAGGTGCCCTTCTGGGCGCAGATCCTCGGCGGTCTGGTCCTCGGCGTCCTGCTCGGCTGGCTGGCCCGCAGCCAGGACGTGTCCTGGCTGGTCACCACCCTGGACAAGGTGGGAAGCACCTTCATCGGGCTGCTGAAGCTTGCGGTCGCCCCGCTCGTCTTCTTCGCCATCCTGGTGTCGATCACCAACCTGCGTAAGGTCAACAACGCCGCGCGGCTCGCGTCGCAGACGCTGGTCTGGTTCATGATCACGTCGCTGATCGCGGTCGTCATCGGCCTCACCATCGGCCTCATCACGAACCCGGGCGCCGGCACCGGCCTCACCCCGAAGGACGGCGCCAAGCCGGACGAGGCGGGTTCCTGGATCGACTTCCTCACTGGGATCATCCCGACGGACGTCATCACGCCGTTCACCGAGCTCAACGTCCTGCAGATCGTCTTCATGGCCGCCGTCGCCGGTGTCGCCGTACTGAAGATCGGTGACAAGGCGCAGCCGATCCTGGACCTCAGCGAGTCCGTTCTCGCGCTGCTCCAGAAGGCCCTGTGGTGGGTCATCAAGCTCTCGCCGATCGGCACCATCGGCCTCATCGGCTTCGCCATCGCCGACTACGGCTGGGACCTGATCAGCAAGTACGCGACGTTCACCGCCGACATCTACATCGGCTGCGCCATCGTGATGTTCGGCGTCTACCCGCTGCTGCTCTCCACGGTCGCCAAGGTCAACCCGCTGCAGTTCTTCAAGGGCGCCTGGCCCGCGATCCAGCTGGCCTTCGTCTCGCGCTCCTCGGTCGGCACGATGCCGGTCACCCAGAAGGTCACCGAGCGGCTCGGCGTGCCGAAGGAGTACACGTCCTTCGCGGTGCCGTTCGGCGCCACGACCAAGATGGACGGCTGCGCCGCGATCTACCCGGCGATTGCCGCGATCTTCGTCGCGCAGATCTTCGACGTGCAGATGGGCATCAAGGAGTACCTGCTCATCGCCTTCGTCTCGGTGGTCGGCTCGGCCGCCACGGCCGGTCTGACCGGCGCCACGGTCATGCTGACGCTGACCCTGTCGACGCTGGGCCTGCCGATGGAGGGCGTGGGCCTGCTGCTCGCCATCGACCCGGTCCTCGACATGATGCGCACCGCCACGAACGTGGCAGGGCAAGTTGCAACACCGTTGATTGTGGCGGCGCGGGAGAACATCCTCGACCGCGACAAGTACGCGAAGGCCACGTCGTCCCCGCTCGACGGGTACGACGAGGAGCCCGCCGACGAGCCGCAGGCGGTGCCTGTCGCCGCCTGACGTCCCCCGGCTCGTGCCGTGCCCCCCGTGCCCATGTCTGGGCGCGGGGGGCACGTCTGTGTCCGGGGTGTCCGGGGTGTGCGGGCTCGTTCTAGTCGAGCTGGTCGAGGCGGTGGGTGTCGAGGACCTGCTCGGCCGTGTGCAGCAGGGGCTGGTTGTGGCGGAAGGAGTGGGCGCGGAGGCGGGCCAGGGCGTCGTCGGGGGTGAGCCCGTGCTTGGCGGCAAGGACACCGGCGGCCATGTGGACGGTGGGCGGAAAGCCCTGCGGTCCGCGCTGGGCGGGCCGGGATTGGCTGGTGAGGAGGTGAGGGTGCTCCTCCAGGGCGAGCAGCGCCAGAATGCGGGCGTAGGCGGAGGCCCGGTCCTTCTGCACAGGGGTGAACGGGGTGGGCTCGCAGCGGTAGAGGTCCATGGCGCCGACGGCGAGGTTGCCGATGATCAGGGGCAGGGCCAGAACGCTGCGGGCGCCGTGTTCGCCGGCCATGGGGGCGTAGGCGGGCCAGCGGGGGGACGCGTGGTGCAGGTCCACCGCGTCGACGGGGGCACGGCGGGTGTAGGCGTCGGTGCACGGCCCCTCGCCGGTGACCAGTTGGGCGTCTTCCACGACCCGGGCACGCTCGTCGGTGACCGTGGCCAGCAGGCGTAGTTCGCCGGCGACGACGAGGGTGGCTCCGGCGAAGTCGGCGTCCACGTCGTCGGCGCAGGCCCGGCAGGCGACGGTGAGCGTGAAGCCACCGGTGCGGGCGGCGGCGCTGACGCGTTGCCAGGCCGCTCCGTGGTGGTCGTGGTTCACGAGGTGCCCCTGTGACGAGGTGGGCGGGGGGAGAGCGACACGTCAGGTGGTCAGAGGCGTCGGATGACAGAGGATTCGAGGGAGCCGTCGATGAGTTGCTGGCAGAGCCCGGCCAGGGTCTGGCGGTGAGCACGGGCGTGTTGACGCAGGGCGTCGAATGCCTCGTCGAGAGTGGAGTGCCAGCGTTCGGCGAGGATCCCCTTGGCCTGCTCGATGACGATGCGGCTGGAGAGTGCGGCCCGCAGTTGGGCTCGCTCGACGTTGCCGTGCACGATGGTGCGGTGCTGCAGGATGGCGATGGTCGCCACGTCGGCCAGCGCTTGCGCCACCCGCGCATCACCGTCGCTGAGTCCCTGTTCGCGGGAGTCGAAGAGGTTCATCGCGCCCACGACCTGCTGGCGCAGGCGCATCGGCAGGGCGTGGGTGGTGGCGTATCCCGCCTGGCGGGCGCGTTCGGCGAAGAGCGGGAACGCGGCTGTCTCCCCGGGGGACTTCAGGCTGATGTTGAGGCGGGCGGCGCCACTTCGGTGGCACTCCACGCAGGGCCCCTGGTCGGCCTGGAGGGCGAAGAGTTCAAGGAGCCGGGTGTGCTCGTCCGACGCGGCGATCAGTTGCAGGCCCCCGGCGGGGTCGGCGAGCATGACTCCCACGGCGGAGATGTCGAGCAGTTCGTTGCAGCGGTCGCACAGCTTGTGCAGGAAGTCGATCAGATCGAAGTCGTCGACGAGAGTGTCCACGGCATCGACCATGGCTGCCAGTAGATGTTCTTCACGTGTCATGGCCCTTCAGTCCCTTCACCGGCAGGAATGTCCGGCCCGTTTTCGTCATTGTGGAAGGCCAACCGCCTGGCTACCACGTCCTCGGCCACCTCCACCACGGGCCGCCCGTGCCGGTAGGCGTGGGCGCGCAGCCGCAGGAGGGCCTGGGCGAGTGAGATCCCGGCCTGGACACTGACCATGCCGCTTGCCTGGTGGACGGCTGCCCGGTAAAAGGCCGAAGAATCAGCGGCGTTGGCGAAGGCCTCTCGTTGCGGGCCGCTCTCCAGCAGGATGGAGATCAACGCGTTGGCCACCAGCCGGGCGTCGGTCAACCCCGCGTCCGGGAGCGGGCCCGCCGCCGTGCGCTGCAGGGTCATCGTGCCCAGACAGGCGGACCCGATGGCCAGCGGAAGGCAGAAGATCGCGCCGACACCCAGCGCCGTGGCCTCGGGCAGCAGTACGGGCCACCGGTCGGCCGACACGCGCGACAGGTCCGCCACCAGTACGGACCTGCACGAGGCGGCCACTTCGAGTGCCGGTCCCTGCCCCAGGGTGAACTGCAGGTCCTCCAGCCACGCGCTGGCGCCCGCCGTGGACCACAGCAGTTCGCTCAGGCCGCTGCCGGCTGTCACGGAGACGGCGACGCCGTCCACACGCAGAGCCTGGGCGCACAGCTTCGGGTCGGCACCGATCAGGCCCGTATCTCCGTACGAGGGGTGCAGGCTCTGCAGCACGGCAGCCAAGTCGCTGTCGGTGCCCATCGCTCATCACCTCCCGCTACAGCTGCCTCAGGAGGACCTCTGCGGCGCAGAGAGCGCACTGACGGCGACTCCAGTCTGGCGGCTCCAGTCTATGGAATTCCTGCTATGGGATTCCTGGCGGCGCATACTCTTCTCACCGTTCGAGTGCCGAAAAGAGCGAGACGTACTCGAAAAAGAGCGAGGCGTACTGTGGGGAGACAGGCTGCCCGCAGGCGACGCGCTCGCCCACCTCACCCTGACATTGGCTTCCGATCAGGGCAGCGTCGGCGGTGAATGCCGGAGTTCGGACGCCACGATGACCGCCCGACCGGACGCAGTGGCGCTCGCCGCCCGCTTCACAGGTCAGGATCAACCGGGACTGCGCATCGGCACCGCGTGCCGGACGGCCCTGCACAACGCGTATTCGGTGGGGCTCACGCTGGCGGCCGACGCCGCCCTGGCGCAACGGGTGTCGCTGTGTGCGGTCGGTCCGCTCGCCCGCAAGGGCGAGGAACTGCAGATCAGTCTCGGAGAAGGACCGTGCGTACAGGCTCTGAGCCAGCGCGCCCAGGTCCTCGTCGCCGACCTCGACGACCCTGCCACCACACGGCACTGGCCCGTCTACGCCCAGCAGGCCAAGGCACACCGCATCCGCGCCGCCTTCGCCCTGCCCGTCCTCAACGGCACCGACCCGGCACAGCAGGCCGGTCTCGTCCTCACCCTCTACCGTCACTGCCCCGGCCCGATGTCCGACGCCGACCTGCAAGCCGCCCAGGACCACGCGGACGCCGCCGACCTCCTGCTCCTCGCCGCGCCCGTACCGGCCGGGGACGACCTCGCCCACGCCTGGCTCCTGCCCACCGACGCAGTGGTCCACCAGGCCATCGGCATGATCAGCTACCGGCACTCCCTCACCACCGGCCAGGCCCTCGCCCTGATGCGCGCCCACGGCCACACCCAGGCAACGACCCTTACCGCCCTGGCCCGTGCCATAGTCGACGACCACTTCACGCTCCCTGACTCTGGCTCTGGTCCTGGCCCTGGCCCTGGCCCTGACTCTGGTCCTGACCCGCCCCGCTCCGGCACCACGGACGGTTGAGAGGGGCGGCTGGCAGGGCGGCTGTCGGGCCGTCACCAAGGGCGGGCCGTCACCAAGGGCTGGCAGCGCCCAACTTGAAAGGCCCTCTATCGCGGCCGCCCACGGAGTCATACCCTGATCTCGGCAACGAAGGATTCACGTGCCGTCACCGACCGCGTGATTCCGCCAGGCTCCCAGCCCCCGAGCCGGAACAACCCAGAGGCCCGGCTGGAGCCGTAGCACCGACAACACGGCATCAGCCCCCGCCCTCCCGGCATGTGGGGGTCTTTCCCGCATCCCCAACTCCGGGCGGCCCTCGTGAGGATGCGGCGGAGGGGAGCCCCGCATCCTCACGCTTGGGGTTCACCGTCAGGTTCACCGTCACCCAGGCTCGTCGCTCGTCCCTGCTACTTCGGGTTGCGGTTGAAGGCCGCCTTCGACCAGTAGTAGCCGAGCACGGTCAGCCCCACGCACCAGGCGATCGTGAGCCACCCGCTGTTGCCGATCTCGGTGCCGAGGAGCAGGCCGCGGAGGGTCTCGATGGCGGGGGTGAAGGGCTGGTACTCGGCGATCGGCTGGAACCAGCCCGGCATCGAGTCGACCGGGATGAAGGCGCTCGAGAGAAGCGGCAGCAGGATCATCGGCATCGCGTTGTTGCTGGCTGCCTCGGCGTTCGGGCTGACCAGACCCATGCCGACCGCGACCCAGGTGAGCGCCGTGGCGAAGAGCACGAGCATTCCGAACGCGGCCAGCCATTCCAGGGCGGTGGCGTCGGTGGAACGGAAGCCGATGGCCACGCCGATGGCGCCGACGAGGACCACGCTGGCGACCGCCTGCAACACACTGCCGACGACGTGTCCGATGAGTACGGAGCCGCGGTGGATCGCCAAGGTGCGGAAGCGGGACATGATGCCCTCGGTCATGTCCATGGAGACGGACACGGCGGTTCCGACGACGGTTCCGCCGATGGTCATCATCAGGATGCCGGGGACGATGTAGGCGATGTAGTCGGAGCGGTCCGCTCCGCCGCCGCCGATGCCCGCGCTCATCACGTCGCCGAAGATGTAGACGAAGAGCAGCAGCATCATGATCGGGGTGAGCAGGATGTTCAGGGTGAGGGACGGGTAGCGGCGGGCGTGCAGGAGGTTGCGGCGCAGCATCGTGCTTGAGTCGCGCACGGCGAGGGGGAGAGCGCTCATCGGACGGACTCCTTGGGGTGGTTGGGCTGCTTGGGCTGCTTGGGCAGGCCGGATTTGTCGGAGACGTTGGTGTCGCTGGTGAGGGCGAAGAACACGTCGTCGAGGTCGGGGGTGTGGACGGTCAGTTCGTCGGCCTCGATGCCCTCGGAGTCGAGCCAGTCGAGGATGGAGCGCAGTTCGCGCTGGCTGCCGTCGCTGGGGAGGGACAGGGACAGTGCCTCGTCGTCCCGTGCGGCCTCGCGCAGTGCGGTGGCTGCGGAGGCGTAGGCGTCCGGGTCGGTGAAGCGGAGGCGGATGTGTCCGCCGGGGATGAGGCGCTTCAGCTCTTCCGCGCTTCCCTCGGCGGCGATTTTGCCGTTGTTGAGTACGGCGATGCGGTCGGCGAGTTCGTCGGCCTCTTCGAGGTACTGGGTGGTGAGGAAGACGGTCACTCCGTCGGAGACGAGCTCGCGGATGATGGCCCACATGTTGTGGCGGGAGCGGGGGTCGAGGCCGGTGGTGGGCTCGTCGAGGAAGATGATCCGTGGGTTGCCGACCAGGGTCATGGCGATGTCCAGGCGGCGTTTCATGCCGCCGGAGTAGGTGGAGGCGGGCTTCTTCGCTGCCTCCACCAGGTCGAAGCGTTCCAGGAGTTCGGCGGTGACCCGGCGGCCTTCCTGTTTCGGCAGGTGGTGCAGGTCGGCCATGAGGAGCATGTTCTCCTCGCCGGTGATCAGGCCGTCGACGGCGGAGAACTGGCCGGTGACCCCGATCGCCGCGCGGACCGCCTGCGGGTTGGCGGCGACTTCGTGGCCCGCGACCTGGGCCTGGCCGCCGTCCGCGGTGATGAGCGTGGACAGGATCTTCACCGCGGTGGTCTTGCCCGCACCGTTCGGGCCCAGCAGGGCGAACACGGTCCCGGCCGGGATGCGCAGATCGATGCCGTCGAGCACGGTCTTGTCGCCGTACGACTTGCGCAGACCGAGGGTGGAGACGGCGACTGGCGGCTGCAGATCGCCGCTCTGGCTGGATGTGGACATGACAGATGAAGGCATGGAGCCCTCCCGATCGAGGGGTGAAGTGGCGGGGGGTGTGGGTGAGTTGCGGCCGGTTCTCTTCCGGAGCCGGGGCCGAGGTCAGGGCCGGGGCCAGGGCCGCGGCGGGGTCAGGCCTTGGCGCGGAGGATGTCGATGTTGCCGTACCGGGTGCGGGCACGGATCTTGACGGTGTCCTCGGCCTCTTCCGGGCTCTCGGACGCGGTGAGCCTGTTGCGTACCTGCCCCTTGTCGGAGCTGACGTCGAGCCAGGCGGCCGTGCCCTGGCGGATGCCGACCTCGATGGCGCCGTAGTTGGTCTCCAACTGGACGCTGCCGCGGGCGACTTCGCCGATGCGCAGAGTGCCGTGCGCGTTGGTCGCGGTGACCGAGCCCTCGGCGCGCAAGATGTCGATGTCGCCGTTGGCGCCGCTCACCCGCAGGTCACCGGTTGTGGAGCCGACGGTCGTGGTGCCGTGCGAGTTCTTCAGTACGGCGGGGCCGTCGACGTGGCTGACACGCATGCTGCCGGAGCTGGTGGTGATCTCGGCAGCGCCCTCGACCCGGTCGACGGCGATCGAGCCGTGGGAGACGGTGAGGTGGAGCGGCCCGGTCGTGTCGAGACGGACGCCTCCGGTCGAGGCCTTCACGCGGACCTTGCCGAGCCTGCCTTCGCCGAGCACCTGGGTCGCGGACCCGGTCACCTCGACGTGCGAGCCCGTGGGCAGTTCGACCGTCACGTCGACGCCGCCGGTGGGGCCGATGATGAGGCGTTCCTTCGTCCTGATGTTCAGAACGCCGCCCGCGTACGTGACCTCGGTCTGCTCGGCGGCCCGCACGTCCTTGTCCCTCTTCGGGTCGCCGGGCCGTACCTCGACGACGGTGTCGAGCCGGTCGCCCGCGATGAATCGAATGGAACCGGCCCCCACGTGCGCCGTGACCGAGATCGGTCCGGAGGTGTCGAAAGAAGGCATGGCTGTCCCGTCCTCTTGAGTCTTAGGGGCGTCCCCGCTGGTGGGACGTGGTGTGGGTGAGGTGGTGGAGGGAGGTGGTGGAGGGGAAGTGGTGGAGGGGCGGGGCGCGGCTAACGCACCCAGCCCGTGAAGTTCTGCCCGATGGTCTGGGTCTTCCCCGTCGTGCGTGGGCGGGCGCCGCCGCCGTCGACCGCGGCGGACACGGCGCGGGTCAGCCATGCGTTGACCGAGAGGCCCTCCCGGCTCGCGGCCTCCTCGGCGCGCGCCTTGAGGTGGGCCGGCAGGCGCAGATTGACGCGGGCGGTGCCGCCTTCGTCTCCTTCGGCGGGCGCCTGCGACTTGAGCGGTTCGACCGGCGCGGTCGGCTCGGTGGGGCCGCGGTCGGTGGGCGGCAGCGTCACCACGAAGTCGGGGTCGAGCCCGCGCAGCCGTACGTCGACCGAGCCGGGGGCGAGATCACGGGTGATCTCGTCCATCGCGGCGGAGAGCACGTTGAGCATGGTCAGGCGGGTCGCCGACTCCAGCGGAGCGGTGAGCCGCTCGGCAAGCTCGCGTGCGTCTTCCCCGCCGGCTTCGGCGGCCACCGCGAGTTCGTGGCGGAGGGTGTCGACATACGGGGTGAGGTCCATGACGCCATCATGGCACCAGTGTGGCGCCATTCGCAAGTGTGGGTGGCGCATTGGGTGGGGCGGGTGCGGGGTCGCTGTGGTGCCATGCGTGGTCGGGTGCCGTGCTGGGTGTGGAATGGCGCCGGGTGGTGCCACTCGGTGTGCCATGTGATGTCGCCAGGTGGCTGTAAAGAGCTGACCGTAGGCTGGCCTTTCTCTGCACAGGTTTTGTGAAGGCGGGCGGCCGGGGGTGGGCGACGTGAAGGCCGGGGCGGTCGACGGTGCGGTCGGTGGTGCGGTGGTGAAGCGGCAGAAGCGGATGCCGCGGGCCGTGCGGGAGCAGCAGATGCTGGACGCCGCCGTGCGGATCTTCGGGCAGCGGGGGTACCGGGCGGCTTCGATGGACGAGATCGCGGAGGTCGCGGGGGTCTCGAAGCCGCTGGTGTACCTGTATCTGAACTCCAAGGAGGAACTGTTCACCGCGTGCATCCGGCGGGAGGCCGCGGCGTTGGTCGCGGCGGTGCGGGACGGGGTGAGCGGCGGCGGGCCCGCCGACCGGCAACTGTGGGCCGGGCTGCGGGCGTTCTTCGCGCACACCGCGGAGAAGCCTGACGCGTGGGTGGTCCTGCACAACCAGGCGCGGACGCAGGGGGAGCCGTTCGCCGCCGAAGTCGCCGTGATGCGCGAGGAGATCGTGGCGTTCGTGACGTCACTGATCGCGGAGGCGGCACGCGAGGCGCACCGGAAGCCGGAGCTGGCGGAGCGTGAAGTGGCGGGGCTCGCACAGGCGTTGGTGGGGGCGGCGGAGTCCCTGGCCGGTTGGGCGAACGGGGACGCGTCGGTGTCCGCGAAGGGGGCTGCGGCGACGCTGATGAACTTCGCGTGGGCGGGGCTCGGGGAGTTGATGGAGGGGCGGCGGTGGGTTCCTTAGCGGAGGGATCTTTAGCGGAGGGTTCCGCTGAGGTGGGTTGAGTTGCCGTCGGCGCTTCGGAGCTGGAAGGACGGGCCGTCGGCCGCGTAGGTGACGGTGCTGGGGAGTAGTACGGGGGCCTTGAAGTCGACCTGTACGTGGGCTGCTTCGGGTGCGTCGTACTCCGCGAGGCAGCGGGCCGCGGTCCACATGCCGTGGGCGATGGCTCGGGGGAAGCCGAGGAGGCGTGCGGTGAGGGGGTGCAGGTGGATGGGGTTGCGGTCACCTGAGACGGCGCCGTAGCGGCGGCCGAGGTCGCGGGGGAGGGGCCACTCGGCGAGGGTGGGGAGCGGGTCGTTGTCGGCCTTTACCTCGGTGGGGGCGGCGGGGGCGGTGGTGGTGGTGCGGTGGCGGGCCAGGTAGGTGCTGCTGGATGTCCATACGGTGGTGCCGTCGACGCGGGCCTCGGTGACGAGGGTGGCTTCGGTGCCGCGGCGATGGGGTGCCAACTGGTCGGCGTACACGACGAGTTCAAGGCTGTCTGCGGTGGTCAGGGTGCGGTGCTGGGTGATCTCGATGGACGTGTGGACGAGGCCGAGGAGCGGGAGCGGAAAGGCGCGGGTGGTCATGAGGCGCATGGCCAGGGGGAAGCTGAGGACGTGGGGGTAGGTGAGGGGGAGGGTGTGCGGGGCTGTGCGGTAGCCGCAGAGGCGGGAGTAGGCGGCGAGGTGGGCGCTGTCGGGGCGTACGCCGCTGAGGGTCGGGCGCGAGCTGGGGAGGGGGGCGTCGGCCCGGGGCCGCTTGAAGGGGGAGAGGATCGCGCCGCGGAGGAGCAGGAGGGCAAGCATGGGGGTCCTTTCGGGGTCTGCGGGGCTGGCCTGTCTGTGGGTACGGTGCCGCGCCGGTATGTCCGTCCTCGCTATCGTCCGGTGCCCGCGGGGCTACTTCGGCTCCGGAGCGCCGCGAACCGTGCTCCGGGCAGACATACCGCCACGTCCCCTCGGGTGCGTCGCCGTCTGCGGTGCGGGTTCGTCTGTGGGTACGGTGCCGCGCCGGTATGTCCGTCCTCGCTATCGTCCGGTGGCCGTGGGGCTGCTTCGGCTCGGGAGCGCCGCGAACCGTGCTCCGGGCGGACATACCGGCACGTCCCCTCGCGTGCGCTGCCGACTGCAGGCGCGTTCGTGCGGCGGTGCGGTCCGCCTGTGGGTACGGTGCCGCGCCGGTATGTCCGTCCTCGCTATCGCCCAGTGCCCGCAGGGCTACTTCGGCCCCGGAGCGCCGCGAACTGTGCTCCGGGCGGACATACCGGCACGTCCCCTCGCGAGCGCTGCCGACTGCAGGTGCGTGGGTCCCGGGCGCCCGTCTGCGGTACATCGCACCTGTAGACGCCAACTGACCCCAACCCACACACCCCCACCACACCCCGGTCTGCACGTTCCCACCCACCTCGGTCTGCACGTTCCCACCCACCCCGGTCTGCACGTTCCCACCCACCCCGGTACCCCGGGCTTGTACGTTCCCCACCCACCCCAGCGGCTCCTTCCCCACCCACCCCGGGCCTGTACGTTCCCCACCCCACCCCGGCGGTTTCGTTCCCACCCACCCCGGGCTTGTACGTTCCCCACCCACCCCAGCGGCTCCCCCCCGCCCACCCCGGGTCTGTACGTTCCCCACCCACCCCAGCGGTTTCGTTCCCACCCACCCCCATCCGTACGGAAAACCCACCCACCCCCTGGCACCGCGGGGCAATCGGGCGGGTGGGCGGGAAAAGCCTGTTCGGCGAGAGGGAGCTGCGGGGTGATCGGGCGGGTGGGTGGGAGAGGCATGTTCGGGCAGGGGAGGCCGCGGGGTGAGCGGGGGCCGGTTGGGGCGAGGGCTACGACCCGAGGAGGCTTTGGCCGCAGACCCGGATCACCTGGCCGTTCACCCCGGTCGAGGCCGGTGAGGAGAGCCACGCCGTGGTCTCGGCCACGTCCACCGGGAGACCCCCCTGGGCAAGGGAGTTCATCCTGCGGCCCGCCTCGCGGATGAAGAGAGGGACCGCCGCCGTCATCTTCGTCTCGATGAAGCCGGGGGCCACCGCATTCACCGTCACCCCGTACTCCGCAAGCGCCCCCGGCGCCAGCGAACGGACCAGGCCGATGATGCCCGCCTTGCCGGCGGCGTAGTTCGTCTGGCCGGCGTTGCCCGCGATCCCGGCGATCGAGGCCGTGGCGACGACGCTCCCGCCCCGGTTCAGCGTCCCGGACTTGAGTAGCGCGTCCGTCGTGCGCAGTACGCTCGTCAGGTTCACGTCCAGGACCGGGTTCCAGCGGTCCGCGGGCATGTTGGCCAGCTTGCGGTCCCTCGTGATCCCCGCGTTGTGGACGAGGATGTCCAGGCCGCCGGGAGCGAGCACCGAAGCCATGCGCTCCCCGGCGTCGTCCGCCGTGATGTCCAGCGGCAGCGCCGTTCCGCCGAGCCGGTCCGCCACACGTACCAAATCCGCCTGCGCGGACGGCACATCGAGTACGACCACATGCGCGCCGTCCCGGGCGAGTACCTCCGCCACCGCCTCGCCGATCCCCCGCGCCGCCCCGGTGACGAGCGCCGTGCGGCCGGACAGCGGGCGGTCCCAGTCGCACGGGGCAGCATGATCCGCTTCCCCCACCTCGATCACCTGGCCGCTGACGTACGCCGACCTCGGCGAGAGCAGGAAGCGCAGTGTCGACTCCGCGGCCGCCACCGAGCGCATGCGGACCAGCGACGCCGTGCGGCCCCTGCCCAGCTCCTTGCCCAGGGAGCGCACGAAGCCCTCCAACGCCTGTTGCGCCGCCGCCTGGTGGTGGTCCGAAGGGGAGACCGGGGCGCCGAGCACCACCACGCGGCCGTTCTCCGCCACCGAACGCACCACGGGGTGCAGTGCCGCGTGCACGAGGGCCAGGTCAGGGGTGTCTTGAATGCCCGTTGCGTCCAGTACCACCGCTGTCGGGTGGGAGGAGCCAGGTGAGTCGGGTGCGTCGGGTGCGTCGGGTGCGTCAGGTGAGTCGGGTGCGTCGGGTGAGTTAGGTGTGGGCGTTAGGGGGGTTCTTGCCAGCGTTGATGACAGTTCCGCCTTGTGCGGTGAGTCCTCGCCTGCCGTCAAGTGGAGCAACTCGCCCTCCAGGAACGGGTGTTCCGGACTCCAGCGCCGCAAGGGCGACGGCTGGGGCAGGCCGAGCCTTCGGGTGAGGAAGCGGCCGGGTGCGGTGCCCGTGAAGTTCAGATAGCGGTCGGCCATTGTCCAACTCCCAGCTCGGTCGTAAATTTACTTCGGAGTAAGGTTACTCAAGGGTCAGGAGCTGGTCGAGACATGAATCTGCCCACCACCCGCCGCGTGGCGGTCATCGGCGGCAGCCGCATCCCGTTCGCGCGCTCCGACGGCCCGTACGCGACCGCGTCCAACCAGGAGATGCTGACCGCCGCCCTGGACGGGCTCGTGGAGCGGTATCGGCTTGAGGGGGACGGCGTGGTCGGGGAGTTCGTCGCCGGTGCCGTGCTCAAGCACAGCCGCGACTTCAATCTCGCCCGCGAGACCGTCCTCGGCTCGCGTCTCGCGGCCACCACACCCGCGTACGACATCCAGCAGGCCTGCGGCACCGGGCTGCAGGCCGTTGTCGCCGCCGCCAACAAGATCATGCTGGGGCAGACGGAGTCCGCCGTGGCGGGCGGCGCCGACACCGCGAGCGACGCCCCGCTCGGCGTCAACGACTCCCTGCGCAAGCTCCTGCTGGCCGCGCGCCGCGCCAAGACGGCCGGGGAGCGGGTCAAGGCTCTCGCTCGCGTGCGGCCCTCGCACCTCGTGCCGGACATTCCGCGCAACGCGGAGCCCCGCACCGGGCTTTCGATGGGTGAGCACGCAGCCGTGACCGCCCAGGCGTGGGGCATCACGCGCGAGGCGCAGGACGAACTGGCCGCGGCCAGCCATCAGCGGCTTGCCGCCGCGTACGACAGGGGGTTCCTGGACGGGCTCGTCGTGCCCTTCCGGGGGCTTGAGCGGGATCAGAATCTGCGGCCCGGGTCGAGTGTCGAGAAGCTGGGGAAGCTGCCGCCCGTTTTTGGGGCGAAGGGGGCCAACCCCACGATGACCGCCGGGAATTCGACACCCTTGACCGATGGCGCCGCCGTCGCGTTGCTTGCCAGCGAGGCGTGGGCCGAGGAGCGCGGGCTCGAACCGCTGGCCTTTCTGACCGCGTACGAGACCGCCGCCGTCGACTTCGTCGGGGGTGATGTCGCGGGGGGTGAGGACGGGCTGCTGATGGCGCCCGCGTACGCCGTGCCGCGGATGCTGGAGCGGGCCGGGCTCGGGCTCGCGGACTTCGACTTCGTCGAGATCCATGAGGCGTTCGCCTCGCAGGTGCTCGCCACGCTGGCCGCCTGGGAGAAGCGGGGGCTCGGGGTCGTGGACAGGGACCGGCTCAACGTCGCCGGGTCCTCGCTCGCCACGGGGCATCCGTTCGCCGCCACCGGTGCGCGGATCGTCGCCACCCTGGCGAAGCTCCTCGCCGAACGGGGTACTCCCGGGCGCGGGCTGATCTCCATCTGCGCGGCGGGTGGGCAGGGGGTGACGGCGATTCTTGAGCGGTAGCCGCGCGTGTGGGTGGGGCGGGTTCTTATCCCCACGCCCGGGTTCTTTTCCCTACGCCCGCCCCTTCCCGAAACCGAAACCAGCCGCCCCGGGGCCTTGCGCACCCTCATCACCGGCTTCGCCGAGTTCGTCCCCAAACGCCGGACGGGCTGAACCTCCCTCCCGACAAGGAGCCGCCACCCATGTCATCCGTCCCCCCTCAGCCCGCCCTCGTCGAACCCCGCCTTCGCCACCTCGACGGCGTCGTACGCGAAGTCTCCGTACCGCCGTTCGCCTCCGCCGTCAGCCGCGGTTCCCTTGCCGACATCCCCTTCGACAACGCCCGCGAGGCCCCCGCCGAAGCCGTGCTCTCCCGGAAGGGCGACGACGGGCGGTGGCGGGACGTGTCGGCCGCGGAGTTCGCCGATGAAGTCCTCGCCGTCGCCAAGGGGTTGATCGCGGAAGGGCTCGCCCCGGGGGACCGGCTCGCCATCATGGCGCGTACGACGTACGAGTGGACGCTGCTCGACTTCGCGGGCTGGGCGGCCGGGCTCGTCACCGTGCCCGTCTATCCGACCTCCTCCGCCTATCAGACCCGGTGGATAGTCCAGGACTCCGGCGCCGTCGCGCTCGCCGTCGAGACCGCCGCGCTCGCCGCTTCGCTCGGGCCGGAGCGGGACCGGATGCCCGACCTGGCGCATCTGTGGTCCTTCGAGAAGGGTGATGTGCGGCGGCTCGCCGAGCTGGGGCGGCTGGGTGAGGTGTCCGACGCCGAAGTGGCGGGCAGGCGGGCCGAGTTGGGGCCCGATTCCGTTGCCACGCTCATCTACACATCCGGCACCACCGGGCGGCCCAAGGGCTGCGTCCTGACCCACGGCAACTTCTTCGCCGAAGTCGACAACGCCATTGAACTGCTTCATCCCGTCTTCAAGTCCGTCAGCAAGGCGCCCGCCTCCACGCTGCTCTTCCTGCCGCTCTCCCACGTCTTCGGGCGCATGGTCGCCGTCGGCTGCATGCGCGCGCGGGTGCGGCTCGGGCACGCGCCCAGCATCCAGACCGAGGATCTGCTGGGGGATCTGAGCGGCTTCCGGCCGACCTTCCTGCTCGCCATTCCGTATGTGCTGGAGAAGGTGTTCAACACCGGGCGCGCCACCGCCGAGAAGATGGGCCGCGCCTCCTCCTTCGACCGCGCGGCCCGCATCGCCGTCCGCTACGGCGAGGCGGTCGAGGCGCGGCAGCACGGCACTGGCCCTGGTCCGACGTTCGGGCTGCGGATGGCCCGCGCGCTGTACGACCCGCTCGTCTACCGGCGGATCCGCGCCGCACTCGGCGGCAAGGTGCGGTACGCGATCTGCGGCGGTTCGCCGCTCGGGCGCCGCCTCGCCGCGTTCTACGCGGGTGCGGGCATCGAGATCTTCGAGGGGTACGGGCTGACCGAGACCACCGCCGCGGCGACCGTGACACCGCCGCTGAAGCCGAGGCTCGGGACGGTGGGCTGGCCGCTGCCCGGTACGCGTGTACGGATCGCGGACGACGGCGAGGTGCTGCTCGCCGGAGGGCAGGTCTTCGGCGGTTACTGGGACGGGCAGGCCGGGCGTGTGGTGCCTGCGAAGGGGGAGTGGTTCGCGACGGGGGACATCGGCGCCCTCGACGCCGACGGGTATCTGTCCATCACCGGTCGTAAGAAGGACATCCTCATCACCACCGGCGGCAAGAACGTGGCGCCCGCGCCGCTGGAGGACTGGCTGCGCGCCCACCCGCTGGTCGGCCAGTGCATGGTGGTCGGCGACGAACGGCCCTACATCACGGCCCTGCTCACGCTGGAGGCGGACGGCATCGCGCACTGGTGCCGCATGAAGAAGAAGGTGCACACGGGCCCGGCCGATCTCGTGGACGACACCGAACTGCGCGAGACCCTGCAGCGCGCCGTCGACGAGGCGAACAAGCTCGTGTCGCGGGCCGAGTCCATCCGGCGGTTCGCCGTGCTGCCCGTGGACTTCACGGAGGAGAGCGGCCATCTGACCCCGTCCCTGAAGCTGAAGCGCGACGCCATCGAGCGGGACTTCGCGGCGGACATCGAAGGCCTGTACGGACACGCACGGTAGCGGGCGTCACTCGCTGTCACCTGGACGGGCGGGGCCGCTGCCCCGCGCTTAGGGTGATCGAGAGGCAGACCCTGGGAGGTTGCCGTGCGTAGAGCTGTCGCACTCGCCGGCGTGACCGCGCTGGCCGTCATGGGGACAGGGGCCTGGTTGCCGGGCGGGAGCGCGGCGGCTTCGCCCGCATCTTCACCCTCACCCTCATCTTCACCCTCGTCTTCACCGTCACCCTCGCCCTCGCCCGACCTTTCGCGCTACTACACGCAGAAGATCAAGTGGGGCGCCTGCGAAGGGGACGCGGCAGGTCTCATCTCCGAGTCCGACGCCACCGCCGTGCCCAAGGACAAGAGCATCCAGTGCGGCAAGATCACTGTTCCCCTCGACTACGCGAAACCGGGGCGCGGCACGGTCAAGGTGGCCATGGTCCGCATCAAGTCCAGCGGCAAGCCCCGGGGTTCGCTCCTGCTGAACTTCGGGGGGCCCGGCGGCGCCGGGGTCTCCGGGCTGCTCCATGCGCAGAAGGAGTTCGAGTACCTCGGCAAGGGGTACGACGTGGTCTCCTTCGACCCCCGTGGCGTGGGCGAGAGTTCGCCCGTCAGCTGCGGGGAAACCAGTGGGGAAGACCCGGCGGCGGGTGAGGACCCCGGTGACCCCGGTGCCGTGCTCGACGAGATGCGCAAGATCTCCGAGCAGTGCAAGAAGGAGTCCGGGCCCATCCTTCCGTACGTCGGGACCGTCAACGTCTCGCGCGACATGGACGTCATGCGCCAGGTGCTCGGCGACAAGAAGCTGAACTACCTGGGCTTCTCGTACGGGACGCGGCTCGGCGCCGTCTACACCGCCCAGTTCCCCAAGAACGTCGGGCGGATGGTCCTCGACGGCGTGGACACCCTGACCGAGGACGTCGCCGAGCAGGCTCTGGTGAGCGCCGAGGGACGCCAGGCCGCTCTCGACAACTTCATCAAGTGGTGCACGGACAACGCCGGTTGTGTCCTGGGCACCGACTCACGTGCGGCGCGTGACAACATGGCCGAGCTGATCAAGGGGCTCGACAAGTATCCGCTCCAGTCCTCGGACGGCGCGGAGTTCACCGGCCAGGACGTCGTGGACGTACTCGGGCAGGCGCTCTACAGCAGGCAGTCGTGGCCCGCGCTCTCGCAGGCTCTTGGCGCACTGCTGGCGGACGGCGACCCCAGGGCCCTGCTGCGGATGAGCGGGTCCCTGGCCCAGCAGGCTCCCCTGGGCGGCGTGGCGGGCCTGGCGCCCGAGGACGTGCCCGCCGACAACATGGCTGCCGCGCTCATGGCCGTGAACTGCGCGGACGACCCGGACCGGCCTGACGCGGACAGCCTGGAGAAGGAGGTCGGCAAGCTCCAGGAGGAGTTCGAGTCGACGTCCGCCATCTTCGGGCGTTCGATGCTGATGCCGGTGCTCTTCTGCTTCGGGCGGCCCGCCGGTACGGACTACATCCGCGATGACGTACGCGACGTGAAGAGCCCCGACTTCCTGCTCGTCGGCACCCGGGGCGACCCGGCCACGCCGTACCGCTGGGCCGAGGAGACGGCCGAGCGGCTCGGCTCTGCGGCCGTCGTCCTGGACAACAAAGGTGACGGGCACACCGGTTACGCCGGGTCGAAGTGCGTGCGGGACAAGGTGGACGGGTTCCTGCTGTACGGGGAGATGCCGAGGAACGGGAGTTCCTGCGGGGCGGACGAGGAGGAGTAGGGGCGGCTCGGCGGCTCGGCGGGCTGGGCGCCAGCCGCTAGCCGCAGGCGCGGGCCGCCGGGTCGAGGCGCAGCATCGCTTCCTCGTCCGCGCTGCCCGGCTCTGCCTGGTAGACCACCAGTCGCTGGCCGTCCGTCCTCGCCAGCTTCATCACCTCGTACGTGAGCGTCATCGCGCCCACCTTCGGATGGTCGAAGGACTTCGTGCCGCCGCCGCGCTCCTTGACCTCGTACCGCTCCCAGAGGCGGGCGAAGTCCGGTGACTTGAGGAGGAGTTCGCCGACCAGGGCGGCCAGTTGGGGGGAGTCCACGTCGACGCCGCCGACCGCGCGCAGGTGCGCGACGGACTTGGCGACGGTCTCCTCCCAGGGCTGGTAGAGCACGCGGCCCACCGGGTGGAGGAACAGATAGCGCGTGACGTTGCGCTTCTCCGCGGGCCAGTCCCACAGGCCCGGCAGGAGGCGGCGGCCTGCCGGGTTCGCGGCCAGCATGTAGCTGTGGCGGCTGACCACGTACGCGGGGAGCGGGCTCAGGTTCTCCAGCATGCGCTCGACGCTGGGGCGGACCGTGTGAGCGGGGGTGGGGTGCGGCTCCGTGAGGCGGCCCGACGCGAGCTCCGCGAGGTCGTGCAGGCGCTCGTGGGCGTCGCCGCTGAGGCGCAGGGCGCGGGCCAGGGCGTCGATCACCGAGGGGGAGGGGTTCGTCTCGCGGCCCCGTTCCATGCGGGTGTAGTAGTCGACGCTGACTCCCGCGAGGGTGGCGAGTTCCTCGCGGCGGAGGCCGGGGGTGCGGCGCAGGCCTGTCCCTTGCGGGAGACCGGCGTCGGTGGGGCTGATCTGCGCGCGTCTCGCCCGCAGGTATCTGCCCAGTTCTGTGCCCTCTGCCTTCGCCATCCGTCCATTGTCCCTCGTGGGGGGTGGGTGTGGGGGGCCGTGTCAGGGCCTGGAACGTTGCGGTCTGCCTGGACGGCGGGTCTGGGCGGAGTCTTGGGGTGCCCCCCAAGGGCCTCTCCCGCCCACCCGCCCGTTTGCCCCGCGGTGTCATCTTGCCGAACGGGCCCTTCCCGCCCACCCGCCCGATCACCCCGCGTTGCCATCTTGCCGGACGAGCCATTCCCGCCCGCCCGTTTGCCCCCGCAGCACAGGAGTCACCAGTCATGCCGCCCTCCGTCGTAGCCTCCGCCCCCGCCCCCGCC